>JAIFKS010000002.1 GCA_020049465.1 bacterium
GGAGCCTCGCGCAGGCGCTCGAGGCTCAGAAGATCGAGGTCGGCAAGTCCGGCCTCCAGCGCATTGCGCAGAATCCCCAGGAGTTCAGCGAGGCGGAACTGACGGAGATCGAGAAGCTGCTCGACCGCATCGAGGACGACGAGGACGTCCAGGCGGTCTACACCAACATCTCCTGAGGTACAGCGGCGCGGCGGATCGCCGTGGACCCGCCGCCGCTCGCGGTCCCGGCTCAGACGTGGAAGACCACGACCGACTCCTGCAGCGTCTCCGACAGCGACGTCAACTCGATGCTGTTCTCGCGCGTGGCGGTGACCGCGAATCCCGGACGCCGGCGATGCTGCGCGCGATGGCGTCCGCTTCGGCGGCGCCGGATTCGGCCCGGGCCGCGATGGACAGGGCGTCGTCCCGCAAGGCCGTGCTGGCCCGCGAGATCCCGCTCGAGGTGGCCGACTGCTCCTCCACCGCGCTGGCGATCGAGAGCGAGGCGCCCTGCACATCCGCCACGGCCGTCTCGATGCCGCCGATCCTGGCGACCACTTCCTCGATCTGGCCCTGCACCGTCTGGATCAGTTGACGGACTTCGCCGGTGGCCTGCGAAGTCTGCCTCGCCAACTCCTTGACCTCGTTCGCCACGACGCTGAACGATCGCCCGGCCTCGCCGGCGCCCGCGGCCTCGATCGTCGCGTTCAAGGCCAGGAGATTCGTGCGGCTGGCGATCTGCGAGATGACATCGACGACCTGGTTGATCCGGCTCGAGGAGACCGCCAGGTCGCGGGCCACCGACGCGGCCTTCTGCACCTGGTCGTTGGCGTCGCGGGAGAGCTGGCCCGCGTTGCTGCTGCTGCGGGCGATGTCGCGGATGGTGTCGTCCATCTGGGAGATGCCGTCGGACATCTGCTGCAGGCGCTCGGTGATGGCCTGCGTGGAAAGCGCGATGCTCTGCGAGCCGGTCCGCAGGTTCTCGCCGGAAGCCTCGACATCGGCGGCCAGGTGCAGCGCCTGCCGGGTATCTTCGACCGTCTGCTCGGACCGGCCGTCCAGTTCCATGGCCGCGCCCGCGATCTGCTCGCTGCCCTTGTTGACGCTCAGGATGATCTCGTGAAGGCAGGCGACCATGCCGTTGAGCGACTCTCCCAGACTGGCCATCTCGTCCCGGCCGCGGACCTGCACCCGCTGTTTCAGGTCACCCGCGGCGATGTTCCCGGTCACCTCCGTCATGACCCGCAGCGGATTGAGGATCCGGGTGCGCACCAGGACGGCGAAGGCCCCCATGAGCACCAGCAACATGAACACGATCATGCCGGCGTTGCGCAGGGCGTTCAGGTTGGCGGCCGCCAACTGCTGTTCCGCGCCGTGAACCAGAAGTACCGATCCGATCTCCTGATCCGACCAGTCCCTCAGCGGGATGACCGACATGACGACACGGTTGCCGTCCAGGCGGCGCCACGCGATTTCTCCCGGCTCGGGCGCCGGCATCGCCGCCGCGGCTGCCGCCAGTTCACCGTGGAATTCATAGAACACCAGGTCGCCGTTGACGACCTCGTTGGCCGAGTCCGCCTCGCGTCCGGCGTTGGCGAAGACATCGCGGCGAATGCCGATCGCGAATTCGAGGCCCACACGGTCGGCCAGAGCCGCCAGCAGTTGGCCCATATCGGCACCGATGTCCACGGTCCCGACGTGTCGCCCTTCGCTCGTCACGGGCGCGACCACGCGCAGGCCGGGCCCGAACCGTCCGACCTCCAGTCCGCGCACGACGGCGCGCCGCGCGTTGGCCTGGACGACGGTGGCGCGGAAACGGCTCAGATCGTCGCCGAACTTCTTGGGCTGATGCACGCGCAGGAACGAATGCGCGTTGGGCTCGTGGAAATGCAATTGACTGACGCCGAATTCCGGCTTGAGTCTGGATTCGAACTGCGGCAAGAGCCGTTCGCTCAGCCATTCGCGGTCGCCGGCGGCCATCCTGCGGCCGATCTCGGGATCGGCCAGCATCATCTCCAGGGACATCTCCAGGTTTCGCGACTCGCGGACGACGAGATCGTCCATGAGCGAGGCGAAAGCCCGCGAATCGGTGGCCAGATCGGCCTCGAGTCGTTGCCGCTCGGTGCGCAGGGTGCCGGAAGCGATGATGACCGTGGCGGCGACGGCGGCCACCACCATGCCGAGCAGGAAATGGGTCTGCAGCGAGTGGCGACGGAGGGCGAGCTTCGGCATTTCTTGGGGGTCCCCGGTTCAGGTGGCGGTGAGAGCGCCCGGCGGTCGGTGACCGTCGGCCCGGTATTGAAATCGGATTCCTGATCCAGTTCTTTAGTGCTGATGCGTATCGGGCGAAGGTACCGGTCTCCGTCCGCTGGACCCGCGGAATCCCCCGCACACCCGACGCGAAGTCGGTGCGTTCCGATCCATTTGCCCGGAGATGCTCCGCTCCGGTATATTCATTGCTTGGGGCATATGATGAAGAATGGATGGCGGATCGACGACGCCAACCCGCGCCGTGAGCCCGCCACCCTGCGCACGGAAGGTCCGTTTTGAGACCACTGCCCTGGCTTCTGGCCCTCCTCACGGTGGTTTCGTCCGCGCTCCCGGCCACCTCCGGAGCCGGGGAATGGGTCCCCGGCGAGCTCATCGTCAAATTCCGCGCAAGCGTCGCACCTTCGGAAAAGTCCTCACTGGTGAACGGGCAGCTGCTCGAGCGCCTCGACTTCACCGGGGCCGAACTCTGGAGGATCGCCGACGGCGGTTCGGTCACGGCGTCTGCGTCGGCGCTCGCCGCCGACGCCCGCATCGAGTACGCCGAACCCAACTACCTTCTGCGGACCCTGGAGACCCTGGAGACCCCGGACGATCCGCTGTTCAGCCAGATGTGGAACCTGCACAACACCGGCCAGACCGTGGGCGGCGTGGTCGGCGTTCCCGACGCGGACATCGACGCTGTCGAAGCCTGGGATGTGTTCACCGGCGCGTCGTCGGTGGTCGTCGCGGTCATCGACACCGGCGTCGACTACCTGCACCCGGACCTGGCGGCCAACATCTGGACCAATGCGGGGGAAGTGCCTGGCAACGGACTCGACGACGACGGCAACGGCTTCATCGACGATATCCGCGGCTGGGACTTCGGCAACGGCGACAACAACCCCATGGACGACACCAGCCACGGCACGCACTGTTCCGGAACGATCGGAGCCGTCGCCGACAACGGCCTCGGCATCGTCGGCGTCAACTGGAACGTCGGGATCATGCCGCTGCGGTTCGTCACCGACGGTTCCACCGGCACGACGGCGGATGCGATTGCCGCCATCGGTTACGCCGTGAAGATGGGCGTCGACGTCATCAGTTGCAGCTGGGGCAACCGGATCCCGTCGGCCTCGCTTCTGGACGCCATCCGGGGCGCCGACGAGGCCGACATCTTTTTCGTCGCCGCCGCCGGCAACGAAGGCGACAACAACGACTACATGCCGTTCTATCCGAGCGGCTACGACGTGGACAACGTGATCGCGGTCATGGCCACCGACAATCGCGACCAGCGCGCCATCGAGACCGGCTGGGCCTCCAATTACGGGGCTGCCGCGGTCGACATCGCCGCTCCCGGCGTCCGCATCTGGTCGACCATCCGCGGCGGCGGCTACATGTACCTGTCCGGCACTTCGATGGCCACGCCGCATGTAGCCGGCGCCCTGGCTCTCCTGCGCGGACGGTATCCGGGAATCTCCGTCGCCGCCGGGCGGGCCCGGTTGTTGACCATCGGCAACGATCCCCTGGCATCCCTGTCCGGACTGTGCGTCAGCGGCGGCCGCCTGAATCTCCGCAAGCTGATCGCCGATCCCGACACGATCCCGCCGTCCGCCGTGACCGATCTGGCCGCTGGTGAAGTGGCGTCGAACTGGCTCACGCTGTCCTGGACGGCGCCCGGCGACGACAGCGCCGTCCAGGGCTACGAGGTCCGCTATTCCACCGGCCCCCTTGTCGACGAATCCGACTGGAGCGGCGCCGAGCGGGCGCCGAACGCTCCGACTCCGGCAGTTCCCGGAACACCCCTGACGATGCGCGTCGGGGCCCTGCAGGCCTCGACCACGTACCACCTCTGCCTTCGCGCGCGGGATGAATACGGGAACCTGGGTGATTTCTCGAACAGCCTCGTCGTCGCCACGCTGGCCGCCCCGACCATCTCCGTGACGCCGGCCGCGCTGACAGCCCCGGTGCGCCCGGGAGACACCGCGACCCGCACCTTGACGATCGCCAACGCGGGAGCCGGCGTGCTCGACGTCTCCATTCCCGGGAACGTACCCTCCGCCGGCTCCCTGGACCTGCGCGCGATTCCGCAGGGCGCCGGTGGACCCGACGATTTCGGCTACCACTGGACCGACAGCGACACGCCCGGCGGCCCCGCCTTCAACTGGATCGACATCACCCGCACCGGCATCGCGATCAGCCCGGCCGCGGGCACGAGTGAAGGCCCGCTGCCCATCGGCTTCCCTTTCCCGTTCTACGACGGCGCGTTCGAGTCCTTCCACATCGATCCGCTCGGCTACATCACCCTGACCCCGGGGGCGTCGAGCGCCGGCAACACCGCGTTGCCGTCGGCGGCGGCGCCGGCTCATCTCATCGCCCTGTTGTGGGACGATCTCGTCCAGGGGGACGGCGCCTGCCATTACCTCAGCGACGGCGAGCGTCTGATCGTGCAGTACTCCGACTGGGTCAGCAGCGCGACAGGCGGGTTGCAGACGATGCAGATCCACCTCTACGCGGGCGGCGTCGTCGAATTCCAGTATCTCGACATGTCGCCGGCAGCCTCGGTGACGGCCACGATCGGCATCCAGGACGGGACCGGGACCCGGGGACTCACCGTTTCAGCCAACGCCCTCTATGTGCACGACAACCTGGCGATCCGCTTCGCGCGGCTGCCGCGCTGGCTTTCCGTCAGCCCGGCCGTCGCGCATCTGGCCGGCGGCGCCAGTCTCGATGTCGCCGTCACCTTCGATGCGAACGGCCTGTGCGGCAACGGCCATGCCGCCACGCTGCACGTCCTGAGCAACGACCCGAACAGCCCGGATGCCGCCGTTCCGGTCACCCTGACCCTGATCGGGGCGCAGGACATCGTCACCGATCCCGCCGGCCTCGCCTTCGACGCGGTCTTCGTTGCCCGCACCGCGACGCGGAACCTCGTCGTCGCGAACCCCGGCTGTTCGGATCTGACGATCTCCGGTCTCGAGTTCGACAGCGCGCTGTTCACCAGCCCGCAGGTTCTGCCGCTCGTCGTCCCGGCCGGAACCACACGCGCCGTACCGGTGGTCTTCGCGCCGACGGCGCTGGGCCCGGTGAGCGCGCGCTTGACGATCGTTTCCGACGATCCGGACGAACCGCAGCGCGCCGTACCGTTGACGGGTGCGGGGCTGGCCGCGCCCCGGATCGTCGTGGCCCCGACCGCACTGGCCGATACGCTGATGCCCGGCGGTTCCTCCACCCGGCAACTGCTGGTCACCAACCACGGCACGGGCAGCCTGCAATTCACGATTCCCGAAGGCGAGTACATTCCGCAGTCTCCCGGTCCGGACGGATTCGCGGCGATCGTCAACGACGCCTCCGGATCGGGCGGCCCGGACGCCTACGGGTACCACTGGCTGGACAGCGACGCCCCCTACGGGCCCGCCTTCGACTGGGTGGAGATCGCGAATGTCGGCACGCGCATCCCGTTCTCGACGAGCGAAGAGACGCTCGGTCCCTTCGATCTCGGTTTCGCCTTCGGGTTCTACGGCGGCGCGTTCACGCAGTTCAGCGTCTGCTCGAACGGCTGGATCAGCTTCACGGAGCGCACGAACTTCGCCCAGGTCAACCGTGCGCTGCCGAGTCTCGTGGCGCCAAGGAACATGGTCGCGCCTTTCTGGGACGACCTGGACTTCACGGGGGGTCGCGGCAGCGCCTGGTACCGCTACGACGGGCAGCGCCTGATCGTCGAATACAAGGATGTGCCCCGCCTGGGTTCCGCCGGTACGGGCACGTTCCAGATCCATCTGTATCCGAGCGGAAGGATCGAGTTCCACTACCTGACGCTGTCGTTCCCCGTTGACAACGCCACGGTCGGGCTCCAGAACGGCACCGGTACGGTAGGCGTGACGGCCGTGAACAACGTCGCGTACTTGCACGACGGCCTGGCCATCCGCTTCGACAGCGTTCGCCCCTGGCTCTCGGCGGAACCAGCGAGCGGCACCGTGGCGCCGGGCGGGAGCGCCGCGGTGACGGTGCGCTTCGATGCCGAAGGACTTTGCGACAATGTCCTGCTGGCCAACCTCCACCTGCTGAGCAACGACCCGGATTCGCCGGATCTCGCGATCCCCGTCACCCTGCTCGTGCCGCCGGCGGCCCTGGCCCGGATCTCGTCGACGAGCCTGGCGTTCGGCAACGTCGTCATCCCCGCGAGCTCGACCTTCAGCGTGGACCTCGCCGACTCCGGCTGCGCCACCCTGCAGGTGACGGGCGCAACGATCGACAACCCCGCTTTCCGGGCCGACGCGTCGGCGCCGTTCGACGTCGAACCCGGAGCGACCCGTGTGATCAACGTGACGTTCACGCCGTCAGCCGAAGGCCCCGTCACGGGCACGATGACGCTGACCACGAACGATCCGGGCCGGAGCGAATTGACGGTACTGCTCACGGGCACGGGAGTCCGGCCCGCCGGAGTCCTGGTCACGCCCGCCGGGATCAGCGCCGCCCTGGGCGCCGACGAGACAGGCAGCGCCGTGATCCACGTCGAAAACACCGGCGGCGACGCACTGGAATTCCGCGTGCCGGCGCCGGAACTCCACAACAAGTCCGGGATCGTACCCGCCGGCACTCTGGGACAGGGTGGCGCCGACGCCTTTGGCTACCGCTGGCGCGACAGCGACGCCGAAGGCGGCCCCGTCTTCGACTGGATCGACATTTCCGACACGGGCACGCCGGCTCTCACGTCCGGCGACGACATCACGTCGGCGCCGTTGCCGATCGGCTTCCCGTTCTCCTTCTATGGCCGGCTGTTCACGACCTTTCAGGTGTGCTCCAACGGCTGGCTGAGCTTTTCGAGCCTGGGCACCGACCATGCGAACCGGGAACTCCCGAGCGTGCTGGCGCCCCGAAACCTGGTGGCGCCGTTCTGGGACGACCTGGACCTGGACGCCGAGGGATCGGGAGACATCCGTTTCCGGAATGTCGACGAGGGTCTGATCGTCCAGTGGAGCAGCGTGATGCGCCGCGAGACGACGATCCCCGTGACCTTCCAGATCATCCTCAGGCCGAGCGGCGCGATCGTCTTCCAGTACCTGACCGTGGGCGAAGCCGACACCGGCAGCGCCACCGTCGGCATCCAGAACGCCGCCGGCACGGTCGGCCTGCAGGTCGTCCGGGATGCCGCGTACATCCACGACAACCTGGCCGTCTGGTTTTCGTCGGTCCCGGAGTGGGCGACCGTGGCGCCGGCATCCGGTACGATTCCCGCCGGCGGCAGTCTGGACCTGACCGTCACCTTGAATTCCGCGCGCCTGGGCGCCGGCACCCACCTGGGCGTGATGCATCTGTTGAGCAACGATCCGCTGAACCCGGATCTGGCGATTCCCCTGTCGCTGGACGTGCAGTCCGCGGAACCCGAAGCGGCGCCCACGGTGCTCTCGCTCGCCCAGAACGCTCCGAACCCGTTCCGTCGGGAGACACTCCTGCGCGTCGGCAATCCCGCGAGCGGGACCGTGGAGCTGATGATCTTCGACATCCGCGGCGCGCTCGTGCGCACGCTGGCGTCCGGTCCTCTCGACGCGGCCTTCTTCGATTACGTCTGGGATGGTCGCGCGGACGATGGCGGCCAGGTGCCGTCGGGCGTGTACTTCTGCCGGTTGCGATCGGGTCGGGGAGAGGTCACGCGGCGGATGATTCTCGTGAAGTGAAATGGCGTGTCGCGGCTGCGACTTGCGCCGGCGCAAGTTTCACGATTCCGTCGGCGTGGCCCGGCGCCCGGCGAGATAGCTCCGCACGTCGCGATGGCGCCAGAGCACGAGCGCGATGCTGAGCGCCACGAACGACTCGGCGAGCCAGCGGGCGGCGTACCACGAGGCGTGACCGGCGAACAGGTCGTGAACGGCCACCGCGATGAAGACGGTGCCGAACGTCCCGAGGCCCAGCACGAGGAACCCGCGCGCCAGTGTCGACCCGCTCCACAGTTGATGCAGAACCAGGGCCAACACGACACATGACGGCAGGTGCCTGAGGTGGAAACCAGGGACTCTCACCCATTGCCAGAGGATCCAGACAGTGATCCAGATCAGGATCATCCTGCCGCGGTGGTTCCGTGTCGCCGGGTCGGTCACGTGCCGGTTCCTCCTGCCCTCGGTGGCGCCGTCATCAGGTAGGGTTCCTGATTAAGCGGGATCGGGGCGCGTGACCGGCACCGTCATTCCGCACGGACAGAGCCTGTCCCTGGCGTATGGGATTTCCACCGGTTCCGCGGAGCCCGTTCAGGGTATAATGGTACCCATGGAAATGCGTGGATGGACAAGTGGATTCCATTCCACGGCCGGCCCGGTATCGACAGGTGGAACCGCGTGCAACGTCTGCTGACCTGGATCTTCTGCTGCGCTCTCCTGCTGCCGGCCGCGGCCCTGGCCGTTCCCGTCACGTTTCAGGTGAATCTGGGACCCTATCTGGCTGCGGGTTACTTCGACCCTTCAACCGACCGCGTCGAACTGCGCGGCGATTTCGACGGCTGGGCCGCTGCCGGGCGCGTTCTGCAGCCGGGCGCGGTTCCGGGAACCTGGTCGGTCGCGATCGACCTGCCCGCCGGGGGCATCGCCTACAAGTTCCTGATCGTGCGCAGCGGCGGCGCCGAGGTCTGGGAAGAGGACATCCCCAACCGGCTCTGGCAGGTGCCGACCGGTGGCGGCAGCCCGCCGATCGTGGACTTCGCGGACCTGAGCGCAACCCTCGACCCGGGCGCGCGCGTGGTCGGGGCGGACCTGTCCTTCGTGCCCCTGCTCGAGGCACTCGGCGCCACCTACGGTCGCGACGGGCAGGCCGCGCCGGTGCTGTCGCTCGTCGAGGATGCGGGGATCGGACTGGTGCGGCTGCGGCTCTGGCACACCCCGGCCGAGCCGTGGCACGGGCTCGACGCCACCATCGCCTTCGCCCATCGGCTGCAGGACGCCGGGTTCGAGCTGATGCTCGACATCCACTACTCCGATTCGTGGGCCGACCCGGGCCAGCAGGTGATCCCGTCCGCGTGGCAGGGCGCCACCGTTGCCGCGCTGGTCGATTCGGTGGGCGCGTACACGACGCGCGTCATGGACCGTTTCGTCGCCGAGGGGCTGGTTCCCCGCTACGTGCAACTGGGCAACGAGATCGACGCGGGCCTGTTGTGGGACACCGGGCGCGTCGGCTGGCCGGGCAGCGTCTGGGACACGCCGGCGCAGTGGGCCGGGTTGACCTCGCTGCTGCAGGCAGCGGCCGTCGCCACCCGCGCCGCGCTGCCGCCCGGCGCGGCGACCGAGCTGATCGTGCATCTGGCGCCGGGCGGCGACAACGTCCGTTGCCGCTGGTTCCTGGATCAGCTGGTGTCCGCCGGGGTCGACTTCGACGTGATCGGGTTGTCCTTCTATCCCTGGTGGCACGGCACGCTCTGGCAGCTGCAGACGAATCTGCGGGATCTCGGGCCACGCTACGGGAAGGTCCTGATGGTGGTCGAGACTGCGTACCCGTGGACGCTGGCGACGGCGGACGCGACGGGCAACTTCGTCACCAGCGTGGACGACCTGACGAACGGCTATCCGGCGACGCCGAACGGACAGCGGGATTTCCTGCGCGATGTGCGGCGGGTCGTCGAGACCTCGGGCGGGATCGGCGTGGTCACCTGGGAGCCCGCGTTCATCCCGGTCGACGGCGGACCGGGGAGCCCCTACGAAAACCTGACGCTCTTCGACTTCACGGGACAGGCCCTGCCAGGACTCGATTTCGGCGCCGCGGGTGCGGCGGCTTCGGCCGTGCCCGCGCGGGGCTTCGGCAGCCTGCTGCAGAATCGGCCCAACCCCTTCAACCCCGGCACGGAGATCGGCTACAGGCTCGAGGCCGCCGGCCCGGTCCGCCTGAGGGTCTACGACCTGGCCGGCGGGCTGGTGCGCACGCTGACCGACGCCTCGGCCGACGCGGGCTGGCACCGGGTGCGCTGGGACGGATGCGACAGCGGCGGCCGGTCGGTGGCCTCGGGACTGTATCTCTACGAACTGGTCACGCCGCAGGGCGCCGAGCAGCGGCGGATGCTCCTGGTGCGTTGACGGAAATCGCGCCGGCGCCCTTCCGCGCGAGCAACCGGTCAGCCGCCTCAGTACTCCCAGCCCACGGTCGCCAGCACCGAATCCAGCAGCGCCTCGGCATTCGTGCGCGTCGGATACACCGGATAGTCGACCGTCGGCGGATTGCCCTCGATGATGATGCCGCCCGAGTTGGGCCGGTAGCTGACGGCCGTCGTCAGCCGCAGGGTCACCTTCGTGCCGTCCGCCAGCGGGTAGTCGAGCCTCCAGCGGTACGGCGCATCCCCGGCGCCCGACGGCATGCCGGCGAGCTTCGCGATGCCGTTGTCCTTCATGAGCGTGACGAACATGTCGCCCGAACTGAAGGTCGCCGGCCCGCACAGAACGACGGTTTCGAAACCCGGGGAACCGTCGAACTGCAGGACCGCTTCATCCGCTCCGCATGCCGCCGTCCGGCAGAAGAACGGGATCTCCCGCGACCACGTGGCCTCCGGGTGTGCGGCGAGGTCTTCCTGAAGGAGGCGCCTTTCATCGTCCGTCCACAGCTCCAGATTGTCGTCCAGGGCCAGGACTTCCGGGTGCGCCTTGATCCGGGCGCCGTAGTGCAGGCTCTTCATCATGATCCGGAACGGCTCTTCCGTGAAGACACCGACCAACGAAGGGTCGAAGGCGCCGCCGCCGTTCTCGCGAACGTCGACAAGAACCCTTTTCGCGCCGGATGCGCGCAGATGCGCGGCGACGGCGGCGATCTCCGGCGGGAAGTCCGCCTCGTTCTCGTAGTTGAACGAGAAATAGCGCAGGATCTTCGTGTCGGCCGCGCGCGTGCCGTAGATCTCGAAGAACAGCCCCGCGGTCTCCAGCGGGAAGCCCCGGTACTGGGAACTGAACCTGAGCGGCTCCCTCTGGCCGGGAGGCGTCAACGAAGCATCGGATGAGCCGTTGGCGTCGGGATCGCTGCTTGCGCCGGCACGCCAGACCAAACCGGCAACCTGCTGCGCACCGTCCTGTCCACGATAGGCGATGGCGACCGCATCCCCGACACGCGGGCAGGGCATGGACTGCGGCTTGCGGCGACTGAGGTTTCGCGCCACGAATTCGCGGAAGCCTTCCGGCGAGTGGCGGTCATACCATTCGAGCATCTGCGTTTCGAAGTCCGCGATGCCGCGGCCATCGCAGCCCGTGATCGTGCTGCCGACCGGCAGGGACGGTTCGCCTGAGCGGGCCACCACATACTCGTGGGCGCCGCCGTTCGGACCCGCGTACCGCACGACGACGTCGAAGTCGAGAACGACCACCGGGCCGAACGAAACCGGCAGTTCGTTCTTCAGGAACCTCCCGTGGCCGTCACGCATGGTGCGCTGCACCGAAAGCAGCGCGTAGTAGACGTCTTCGACGCTGCGGGCCTCGCGGAAGCGGCGACGTCCGTTCTCCAGCGCCTTGTCCCAGGGCACGCCGATGCGCCCGGCCCCGGCCTGCGACACGGCGTGCACACCGACGATGAAGTCGACGTAGGCGGCGAAGCTCTTCTCGCGGTCCTGGCCGAGGGTGCGGTCGGCGATGCTGATGGGCGCGGACGCTTCCGCGGCCGACGCCGTCTGCGGGAGTGCCGCGAGGGGCAGAGCGGCTGCCATGAAGAGTGAAGCAAGGAACGGTTTCACGGGCGACCTCCCCGGCGAACGCTGGCTCATCCCTGCCCGGGTCCGAAGGCTGGAATACCATGGACCGTCGTTGGCTGGCGTGTTATGAATTTACGTTGTCAATTGCCCACAAAACCTCTGGGCCAAGGAGCGCGCCATGACCCGCCACTTGCGTCGGAATTCCCTGCTGGCTCTGGTCTTCCTGGCAGCCCTGCCGCGGGCTGAAGCTGCCGAGGTGACGAACCACGGCATGCTCGGCGAATACTTCCTTGATGTCGAGTCCGGCCTGTACTGGTTCGACCCTTCCGTGTTCGCCGGGCAATCGCGCGCGAGCATCGACGTGCTCGTCCAGTACTCGAACGTCTGGGACTGGGCAACCAGCGCCCAGGTCGACGCGCTCGTCGGGCGAACGGCGCCCGCTGGCGACGCGATCGAAACCGTGATGGGACAGCGGCAATTCACGATC
The DNA here is from genome assembly GCA_020049465.1 of bacterium. Taxonomy (GTDB): domain Bacteria; phylum Krumholzibacteriota; class Krumholzibacteriia; order LZORAL124-64-63; family LZORAL124-64-63; genus CAINDZ01. The sequence continues at coordinate 12,360 of JAIFKS010000002.1, forward strand.
GGCAACGGCGGTCCACGGTGGATCGGCTACCATGCCGACGCCGGCGACCCCAACGGCTGGCTCGTCGAATCGGCGGACGATCCCGACTTCCACGCGATCACCGACTCGGGCTTCCAGGGCGGAGCCGAAAGCTGGAACGCCGGCGCCTGGCTGGTTGCGGCCACGGACCCGGCAGCCGCGCCGCGGCTGGTGAACGTCGGCGACAACGGCGAGTATTTCCGCGACCTCGGCACCGGACTCTACTGGTGCGACCCCGCGACCTTCGTGGGTTCGACGCGCGAACAGGTCGACGCCTGGATCCTGGCGCATGCCGACTGGCGTTGGGCCACGGCCCCCGAGGTGTTTGCGCTGCTGGGCAAGGCGGCGGTGGGCGACGGTCTGCTGATCGACGTGCTCGGCGATTCGCAGTTCACCATCGGTGGCGGGGGCCCGCGCTGGATCGGCTATTATGACCAGACCACGCAACCCGACGGCCTCCTGCTGGAGTCGAGCTACGCGCCCTCGTTCCACCTCGTGACCGGCGGCGGCACCCAGGGCGGCGTGGCGGCGTGGATTCCCGGTGCGTGGGTGGTCAGCGAAGCCGACCCCACGCCCATCGAGTCGACCACCTGGGGCGAACTGAAGGCCAGGTACCGTTAACCCGGACTATTCATGAATAGTCCGGGTTAAGGGTGGGCCGCTGCGGTCATTTCACCAGCGTCAGCCGCCGCACCTGCTCGCTGTCGATGGTGACCAGACGGCACATGTAGCTTCCTGCGGCCACCGTGCGGCCGCGCTCGTCCCGGCCATCCCACGTGACGGCATGCCGGCCCGCGCCCATCTCGCCGTTGTGCAGCGTCGTCACCCGACGGCCGTCCACCGAGTACACGACCAGCGTCACCGCGCCCGGCTTCGCCAGGTCGAAGGAGACCGTCGTCGACGGGTTGAACGGGTTGGGATACGGCGCGTGCAGGGCCGTCACCATCGGGACCATCGAAGGCGGCGCCACGTCGCTGGTCACACCCTGCGCGATCTGCAGCACTCGGTCGACCGCCACGTTCAGGCGCACGGTGGTCGTGCCGTCGGGCCAGCGCACGATCACGCTGTCCGCCGTCGCCGCGGCGCCCAGTCCGAATGCGACGCGGCGCGCATGCTGGGCCAGGCTTTCGCCGCCGGCCGTGACCTCGCGCAGCTGAGTCGTCCCGTCTGCCACCAGACGCACACGCGCACCGATGGCATCCGCGTTCGTGGCCTCGCCCTGCAGATCCAGGTGCAGCCAGTGGCCGCGTCCGGTGACGGTGTTGCGCAGCAGCACGTTCGGCTGCCCGTCGCGCGAGAGATACAGATCGAGCCCGCCGTCGCCGTCCATATCGCCGCAGGCCACGGCTGTGGTCGCGCCCTGGGCCGCGGGAATGATCTGCGAGGCCGTGAACCCGCCGCTGCCGTCGCCGAACAGCAGCAGGTCCGGTTCATTGAACCGCGCCACGAAGATATCGAGCCGGCCGTCGTTGTCGAAGTCAGCCAGCGCCAGGCCGCGTCCGTGCCCACTATCGCCCAATCCGGGTCCACTGATGGTCGCCCAGTAGGCGCCCTCGTTGCGGTAGTAGACGTCGGCCTGCCCGTCGTTGACCAGGTACAGGTCCAGATCGCCGTCGTTGTCCAGATCGCCCCAGGCCGC
>JAIFKS010000155.1 GCA_020049465.1 bacterium
GGCTATGCCAGGCGGTGGATTCCTCCTCCCAAGCCTTGTGGAGCTGAAGAGATGATGAAGCGCGTCTGCAAAACCCGTGTCGGTGTGTGCGTCATGCTGCTGGCGGTTTTTTTGTTGGTCGGTGGGGCCGGGGCGCCGGTGTTTGCGCGGCAGGATATTTCTAATGGGCAGGCGGGGGATCCGGGGGATGGCTCAGAGATTTCGGACTCCGGAGGATCGTCGACCGTGGTCGCGACCAATGAAAGTCGCGCAAGTGCCGTGAATGATCTCTTGAAGCGTAAGATCATTTTGATCCCGAGCTTCACAAATGGCATCCCGACTTTCCATCTGGTAGTGATTGCGAACCGAGATGTTATGAGGCGATGAGCATGAACCGCCCGCTTCCGCAATATCAAGAGATCATGTCGCAACCAATTGCGGCAAGTTCTGACTTTGAAGCGGCGCGCGTGCACTACCTAAACGAACGTTACTTGGAAGTTCATGACCTCCTGGCTCAACACTTTGTGCAGAACCGAGAACTTCGGGTTTGTCAGGACCTAGTTGCGCCGGCGCAAGTCTTGGCACTTTACTGTTGGAGCCTCTATCAGCTTAAAGAATTCCGTGCCCTGAAAACTGTATTCGATGATCTCGGTTCGGACCTAATCGCAGCACACGGCGAGTTGCTGATTGTCTGGTGTCGCTTCAAGATCGACACAGGATCATGCATTGACGCGCTGAAGGAATGTCAGCGCTTTTCGGCGCAGCACAAAGATCTTCTGCCGCCCATCATGGGGCGCTTCTTGTTTGCAACCGGCATGGCACAGTATAAAATCGGTTCGGTTGAAGAAGGCATCGAGTCTCTAGAAGCAGCCTATGCGCTGAACAGCATTTTCGGTGACCGCGCCGAAGCCGCCCTCGTCGGCAACTATCTTGGATTCGTGATCTGCAGAACCGGCAGCTATCCGGAGTCGATCAAGTGGTACAACCGGTCACTGGCCTACTATTCCAAGATGGGCCTCTTCCGTAAACGCTCGATGGTCCACCTGAATCTCGGGATTGCCCGCTACAAGATGGGCGAGTACGAGGCGTCGCGGCTGCAACTCAGTGATTCCCTGCGCTTCGCCGACAAAGGCAAAGCCCCCCACCGCCAATGCTTCGCCAACATAGCCCTGGGCAACGTCCACCGTCTGACCCGCGACTTCGAAGCCGCCCGCCGCCACCTGCACACCGCCTCTGACCCGCGACTTCGAAGCCGCCCGCCGCCACCTGCACACCGCCTACAATCAGGCGCAGGAGCTGCAGTTCCCCCGCGAAGAGGCCCTGGCGCTCGAGTTTCTTGGCGATGTTTATCGCGACGAAGGCCAGACCGAAGCCGCGCGGCGCTTCTATGCGCGGGCGATGGCCATCGGCCTGAAGATCGCGCCCGAGGGCGACGTGGTGATGGAGTTGCGCCGGCGCAACGGCGAGTGCTTCGGACTGGAGAACAAGCCCGCCGAGGCGATGCCCGAACTGCAGCGCGCCCTGGACATGAGCCGCGCGCAGAAGGACCGTTTCGAAGAGGGCGTCACGCTGCGCGTGATGGCCGAGGTGGCGTACCGGTCGAACGACCTGGCGGCCGCTCGGCGGTTCATCGACAAGGCCTGCGCGCTGTTGGTGGAGATCGGCGCGCGGCACGAGGCGGCCATGGCGCTGCTGCACAGTGTCGAGGTACGGCTGGCCGAGATCGAAAGTGCGCGCACGGCGCAACCGGCGGCCGCGATGCTCGAACAGGCCTGGCGGCAGGCGACCGAGGCGCTCGACCTGTTCATGCGGGTCGATGTGCGCTGGTGGACGGACAAGTGCCGCGCCACGGTGGCGCGGGTGTCGGCGATGCGGGCGGCGCATGGGCGCAGCGAGCGCGTGGCCGACCCCGGCGGGCGTTATGAGCCGGGCGATGTCGTCGTGCACGCCAGCACGGCGATGCGCGATCTGATCCAGTTGTGCGACATGTTCGCCGCCTGCAATGACCCGGTACTGATCACCGGCGAAACCGGGACCGGCAAGGAAGTGCTGGCGACGCGGCTGCATCGGCTCGGCGCACGCGCGGGCGGGCCGCTGGTCGTGGTCAACGTGGCGGCCATTCCGCACACGCTGTTCGAGCGCGAGTTTTTCGGCCACACCCGCGGCGCCTTCAGTGGTGCGGATCGCGACGGGCTGGGCTACGCGGCGCAGGCGAACGGCGGCACGCTGTTCCTCGATGAGATCGGCGAGCTGCCGCTGGAGGTGCAGCCCAAGCTGTTGCGTCTGCTGCAGGAGGGGACGTATCAGGCGATCGGCGATCCGAAGGCGCGGCGTACCGACCTGCGGCTGGTGGCGGCCACGAACGCGAACCTGCGGCAGATGGTGGCCGAGGGGCGGTTCCGTTCGGACCTCTATTACCGGCTGCAGACGCTGGAACTGGACATCGTGCCGCTGCGCGAACGTCCCGAAGACGTGCTGCCGCTGCTGCGCCATTTCCTGAGTGTGGCCGCGGCCCGCCAGGTCGACCTGGCCGAGTACTTCAACCGGCGCAGCCTGGCCGCGCTGGCGGGGCATGACTGGCCGGGCAACGCGCGGGAGATCGCCATCGTGGCGCGGCGCGCGCATCTGGGGTTGAAGACGCAGGGCCGCGTTCTGGTCGCGGTCACGCGGGGTGACGGCTCGACGTTGCTCGCCGACGGGCCGACGGACACCGCGCCGACTCCCACGGAGCTGACCGCGGGTGATGCGACCGAGCGCACACGCATCCTTTTGGCCATCGAAGAGAACGGCGGCAGCCGGCTGCTGGCCGCCCGCGCCCTGGGTGTCGGGCGCAGCACGCTGTACCGCAAGCTCGCCAGGCTGGGGATCGCCACGCAGCGGGACTGACACCGCGCAAACGGACATCCGCTCCTTCCCCCCGACCGTCCCCTCTTTGGACATCAGCCGGAGTGTCCCCGCCCGCCCTTCTGGTGGGGTGTTTTCATAATCAATAAACATATAAACCAATAAAATGTTAAATGCATCTGTATTTGTGCCGAAATCGACACGAATCGCGCGCCCGTGCCCCGAACCGTCAGCCTTGCTGGAGTTCGTCAGCGCCATGCGAGAATCGATCCGCTGCGGACTCAACAGACTGGGAGCAGGACATGTCGCTCAATCTTCGTGATCGCTTTCTGGTGCCGACCCTGAGCGCGCTCGTCGTCGCCTTCGGCACCTACCTTGCCGTGACCACGCACGAATCCGGCAAGGCGCTGGAGGCAAGCGTTCACGATGAGATGGCCCAGGTGAATCAGATGATGCAGAGCCAGCTCCAGTCCTGGCTGGACCACCGCGACCTGGATGTCCAGCGGTGGAGCGAACTGCCCACCCTGAGAGCGGCCGTCGCGGCCCCGGATTCAACGGAGCTGGCGAATCAGGCCGTGGCGCTCCTGCGTGATCAGGCCGAGCACACCACCGACTACGAGGGCCTCCATCTCGTCGGCCTGTCCGGGCTCACCATCGCCTCCAGCGTGGACGGCATGACCGGCAAGCTGAACGTCAGCGAGCGCGAGTATTTCCAGACCTGCCTGCGGACCGGCGAACTCACGGTTTCCTCGGCGGTGGCAAGCAAGGTGACGGGCAACCCCATCATCGTCATATGCCAGCCCATGAAGGATCCGGACGGCAAACTGGCCGGGGCCATGCTCGGCGTTGTCGATCTTGGACGCTTCGCCGCCGCGGTGATCGACCCCATCAAGGTCGGCGCCACCGGGTACGCCTATGTCTGCGACCGGGACGGGACGTTCCTGGCTCACCCGCGCAAGGAACTCATCCTCAAGACGAAGGTGACCGAGTGGGACTTCGGCAAACAGATCATGGCCGAAGGCAACGGCCTGATCGAATACGAGTTCAAGGGCACCAACCGGCAGGCCGCCTTCGCGCGCAATGACAAGCTCGGGTGGGTCAGCGCCGTGGCGCTCGATGAATCGCAGATCTACGCCGCCGCCAACCGGCTGCGCAATTTCGGCATCCTGCTGACATTGGTTTCGTTGCTGGTTGTCGGCTTCATCGTCTGGTTCGCGGCCCGCGGCGTCACGCGCCCGATCAACGCCATCATCAACGACCTGAATGTCGGGTCGGACCAGACGACCACCGCCGCCACCGAGATTGCCAACGCCAGCAACATGCTGGCCGAACAGTCCAGCGAACAGGCCGCGGCGGTCGAAGAGACGTCCGCCAGCCTGGAGGACCTGTCCAGCAACGTGCGCCGGACGACCGAAGCCGCCGAGAACTGCCAGCAACTCATGGACACGTCGCGCAAGGTGGTTCATCAGGGTCTCGAATCGATGACGATGATGGTCGAGGCCATCGACACCATCAAAGTCAGCGCCGACAAGACCGCCCGGATCGTCAAGACGATCGACGCGATCGCCTTCCAGACGAACCTGCTGGCGCTCAATGCCGCGGTGGAGGCGGCGCGCGCGGGCGACGCCGGCAAGGGCTTCGCGGTCGTGGCCGAGGAAGTGCGCAATCTGGCCCATCGCGTGGCGAGCGCCGCCAAGGAGACGTCCGAGCTCATCGAACAATCCGTCGGCTATGCCGACCGCGGCGTGCAGGTGACCACCGGCGCCCGGGCCTCGTTCGCGGCGACGGCCGAGAATTCCGAGAAGGTGGCCGTGCAGGTGGGCAGCATCGCGACTTCGGCGCGGGAGCAGGCCGACGGCATCGGCCAGATCAACATCGCCGTTCGCCAGCTCGACCAGACCACGCAGTCGGCGGCCGCCAACGCGGAAGAGACCGCGGCCGCGGCCGAAGAGCTCAACGCCCAGGCCGAACAGCTGCGTGCGGTCGTGGCCTCGCTGCAGTCACTGGTCTCGGGCAAGAGCATTGCGACCGGCGCCGACGGGGCCGGCGGCGCGCTCAGCGATCGCCGGCTGCATGCGCTGGCGGACAGCGGCGGGCGGCGGCTGCGCGAACCGCAGCGGGGCTGACCGGCAAACAGCGTCCGATTCACGCGTCCTCGCGCCGCGTGTTGGCCGGCTCCAGCGTGGCGAGGTGCTTCAGGTTCCTCGCCACGCGCCGGCTCAGCATCAGCATCATGCCCACCACGGCCACGACGCCCGCCAGGTCGAAGATGGTCGCCCCCACGCCGAACACCGTGAACGGCACCGGCCCCATGATGACCGCCGCCGTGTTCAGACCCATCAGGATGAGCCGCGACTCGGTCGGCCCCACCACGCCGTAGCCGAAGCGGAAGTCGCCGAGCACCTGGCTCTCGAGGTAGACGTTGATCGACAGCACCAGGTAGCCCGCGACGATGGCCAGCCCCACCGACAGCAGCATGTACGGCGACAGGCCCAGGCCCAGGCCGATGGCGATGGTCGCGAAGGCATCGGTCAGGTGGTCCAGGTAAAAGCCGTAGCGCGGGCGCTGGATCTTCCGCACGCGCGCGGTGGTGCCGTCCAGGCTGTCGCCGAACCAGTTGATCGCGAACCCCAGGTTGGCGATCCACAGCCACCACACCGCCTGGTTGGACAGCAGGTAGCCCGCTGTCACCAACATCGAGCCGAACATGCCCAGGACCGTCAGGTGGTCCGGCAGCACCCACCGGGGCAGCCGGTCGGCGATGCGGATGAGCAGCTTCTTCTCGGCCACGCTCAGCACGAAGGTGGCGCGGCGGGTGGCGTCGTGGGACATGGGAGAGGTTCCTTCCTCGGGGAAATCCGCCAGAGGATCGGCGGTCAGGTCGGTGGCGCGGGGGGCATGATAGCGCCAGTGATAATCCATGTTCTACTGCTGGTTGGGGCAGGCGGTTCCGGCAAAATCGGGCTGTTGTTGCGTTATTGGCTGATCGTGCACGGTATACTTGATGTTGCATTACAAAGAGCCGCGGTACGGGCGGATTCAGGGGCCCATATCAACCCACGCGGCGGACGGCGCCATGCGCTATATTGCGCCGGCTGAGTTGCGCCGGCGCAAGGTTTCGACGGCACGAGTTGCGCCGGCGCAAGTTTCGCCGGCGCCATGTCCGCGGCAGTTCGCGCCGCGCCCGACCACCTGGACCCGAAGAGGTACCCCCGCATGAGGCGACCCACGCAGTCCATCGCGCTGTCCGTTGTGCCGACCACACTGCTCCTGGCCGCGCTGCTGCTGACGGCCGGCGGTTGCGCGTGCGCCTGCCGGAAGGGCGAGGCCAAGGCTCCGGTGACGCCGGAGGCGTCCGTGACCGCCGCGGCGCCGACGGCTTCCGCCCCGTTGGCGCCCGCAGCCGCTTCGGACTCGACCGCGGTGCCCACCCCCGAGGAAACCACCCTGACGGTCGTGGGTCAGTCCGCCCCCGCCTTCACCGTCGCCACCCTGGGCGGCGCACCGTTCAGCCTGGCCGCGCAGAAGGGGAAGGTCGTCCTGGTGAACTGGTTCGCCACCTGGTGCGGGCCGTGCAAGGCCGAGATGCCGTACCTGAAGAGCCGGGTCTGGGAGGCGTTCAGCGGCAACCCCGAATTCGTTATGATCTCGGTTTCGCGCGAAGAGGATGCCGCTACGGTGGCGCCGTTCGTCAGCGAGCGCGCGCTGCCCTGGACTATCGGCCTGGACACTGACCGGGCGGCGTTCGCGCTCTATGCCGAGGCGTTCATCCCGCGCAACCACGTCATCGGGCGCGACGGGCGCATCGTGTTCCAGTCCGAAGGATTCGAGGAAGCGGACTTCGCGGCCATGATCACGGCCATCGCCGACGAACTGGCGGCCCGCTGAGGGCGGGCCGCCGTTCTTCATTCCAAGGAAGCCGCAAAACGGCGCGTCTCACGTCTGGAAGCTGGCCACCGTTTCGCGCAGCTTGATCGCCAGGTCAGCCAGAGCCCGGGCTGAAGCCTGATTCCCGTTCCCTGACGCGGCGCCCGCGCCATCGACCCCCGACAGCTCCCGCATGTTGCCGCTGATGTCCCGCAGACCGTCCACCGCGCCGTGCAGGCTGCGCGAGACCTCGGAAACGGCGGACGAGACTTCGGCCACGCTGCGGCTCATCTCGGCCGCGCCCTGACTGGTGCGCTGGATGCTGCCGGAGACCTCGTGGGCGGCCAGGGACTGTTCGCCCACCGCATGGGCGATGTTGTGCGAGATGCCGGCGATCTGCTCGATGATGGTGGCGATCTCGCCGATGGCCGCCGTCACGTCCTGCGTCGTGGCCTGGATGCCAGCCACCCGCGCGCGGATGTCGTCGGTGGCGCGGTTGGTCTGCCGGGCCAGTTCCTTCACTTCATTGGCCACCACCGCAAAACCGCGGCCCGCTTCCCCGGCGCTGGCTGCCTCGATGGTGGCGTTCAGGGCCAGGAGATTCGTCTGGTTGGCCACCGCCGCGATGACCGCCACCACCTGACCGATTTCCACCGAGGCGCGGTTGAGCTCGTCCACCTTGCTCCGGGTCTCGCTGACGATCGCTTCGGCCCGGTTGGTGATGACTTCCGCGTTGCTGGTGTTGGCTGTGACATCGGCCATCGAGGTGGACATCTCTTCGATGGCCGCCGCGATGGTGGCGATGGCGCCGTCGATGTCGTCGGTGCTGCCGGCCACCGACTTCATGCTGGCCGAGACCTCTTCGACGGCCGAACCGACCGTGTGCAGCTCTTCAACCACGCCGCCGGCCACGCCCGACACTTCCTGCGAGCGGATCAGAAGCGCATCTGCCGATCGGCTCAGATCCTCGGCGCCGAGCGTGATCTGCCGGACGGTACCCTGCAGGCTGTCGGACATGCCGTTCATGCTGTTGGCCAGGTCACGCAGCTCGCGGCTGCCGTGGCTGGACATGCGCTCGACCAGATTGCCGCCCGCCACACGGCGCGAGTGTCCGGCCGTTTGCGTCAACGGCACCACCAATTGCCGGTGGATCAGCCAGAACATGAAACCCGCCGCCAGCAGGGCCACGGCCACGGTCGCCATCTGGAAGCGGGTCAGGGCGGCGCGGCGGCTGTCGCTGGCCGTCTGGAAGGCGGTCGTGATCACGTCCATCGACTTCATCAGGTCGATGTTGCGGGCCGAGAGCTGGGCGATCGCCGCCTGCCCCTGGCCGCCACGCGGGTCGACGTCGCCGTTCAGGGCCTGGTCCAGGGAAGCCTTCACCTCGGCCCACAGGGCTGTGCCGTCGCGCAAGGCGGCCTGCACACCGGCGTCGCGGACGACCGGCAGCGTGACATCCTTGCCGGCGCCGTCCTGCGTCACGCCACCGTGCTGCAGGGCGGTCAGCGTGCGGTCGAACAGGCCCACCGTCGCGGTCAGCTTCGCCCGGGCCTCTTTGCGGGCCTGGTCGTCGGCCCCGGCCTTCAGCACCAGGGCCTCTTTGGCCATCTTCTGCGAAAGCATGCGCTGGCGGCCGGCCAGGTTGATCTGCAGGCCATCGGCCTTCTGGCTGTCCAGGGTCCGGGTCGTGAATCCGATGGAACCGACCAGCAGGACCACCATCAGCCCCAGGGCTGCGCCGAGCAACAACTTGACGGACATGGGCAAGACCTTCCCTTGGCGGCGTTGGAGACTTATTGCACAATGTCGTCCAAAAAGCCCCTTCCTTGAGGTCACAGGCGAGCCCGGGCTTGACCGGGACCGGCGCGCCCGGCGACATTCAAACCTGACAGTCCCGCCCCGACCCGAGGATCAGCCCGAATTGAAGACTTACCTGCGCATGCTGCGGATGGTCCGCCCCTACACCGTTCAATTGGTGCTGGCGGTCGTTTCCATGTTCGTCTTCTCGCTGGCCAGCGTGTTCAGCACCGCGATGCTGTCGCCGTTCCTCGAGACGCTGTTCCTGAAGGGCGACGAGAAGCCGGCCGTCACGATGACGGCGCCGGAATCGCCCCCCGCGCTGACGGTGCCCGAAGACGGGGCCATCGACCCCACAGCCACGCCCGGCCTGCGTCTGGAGACCGACGCCGACCGCCGCGCCCGCTACGACGCGCTGCGCTCGCAGGTCGGCGGCGTCGAAGAGATCAAGCTGAAGTTCAAGGCCTGGGCCGCGACGAACCTGCTGCAGGGGAGCAAGCAGGAGGCGCTGCTGCGCATCTGCCTGACGTTCTTCCTGTTCACGCTGCTGAAGAACATCGCCTGCTACCTGCAGGAAGTGCTGATGGCCTACGTGGGGCACGCGGTGATCCGCGACCTGCGCAACCAGCTCTACCGCAAGTACACCGACCTTCCGCTGGCGTTCTACCACCGCCACAAGGCGGGCGAATTGATCAGCCGCGCCACCAACGACGTGCTGGTGGCCCAGCAGTGCGTGGGTGCCAGCTTCATGAAGCTGGTCAAGGAACCCATCTACATCATCATGTTCATGGCCGTGGCGCTGATCATCAGCTGGCAGATGACGCTGCTGGCGCTGATCCTGATGCCGGCTTCGCTGGGGATCATCCTGACCATCAGCCGCAAGCTGCGCCGCCTGTCGCACCGCCAGCAGGAGCAGATGGCCGACCTGACCTCGACGCTGCAGGAGACGGTCTACGGCATCCGCGTCATCAAGGCCTTCGCGATGGAGAAGTTCGAGGGCGCCAAGTTCGCCCAGCAGGCGCAGTCGCTGTTCAAACAGGTCTTCCGCATCGACTACACGATGAAGGCGTCGTCGCCCCTGACCGAGCAGCTGTCGATGGTGATGGGGCTGTTCCTGCTGTGGTTCGGCGGCAGCCGGGTGTTCACGGGCGGGCTGATGGCGCCGGACATGTTCATCGTGTTCCTGTTCGTCATCTTCTCGATGGTGCGGCCGCTCAAGAGCGTGGGCCAGGTCGGCGCCGAACTGCAGGCCGGGCTGGCCGCGGCCGAGCGCATCTTCATGGTGCTGGACGACAAGTCCGAGAGCGACGAACTGACCGGCACGCTGGACCTGGGGCGGGCGCGGGGCGACGTCGAGATCCAGGACGTCCACTTCGCGTATCTGCCGGGCGAGCCGGTGCTGCAGGGCGTGTCGCTGAAGGTGCGCGCGGGGGAAGTGGTGGCGCTGGCCGGTTCCAGCGGCTCGGGCAAGAGCACGCTGATGGACATGATCCCCGGGTTCTACAAGGCGCAGCAGGGGCGGGTGCTGATCGACGGGCACGACGTGCGCGAGCTGGATCCCCAGTCGTTGCGGCGCAACATGGGCATCGTCACGCAGGAAGTGATCCTGTTCCACGACTCGGTGCTGCGGAACATCGCCTACGGTCTCGACAACGTGCCGCTGGAGAAGGTGCGCGAAGCGGCGCGCGCCGCCAATGCCGACGAGTTCATCATGAAGCTGCCCAACGGCTACGACACGGTGATCGGCGACCGCGGTGTCACGCTGTCGGGCGGGCAGAGACAGCGGCTGTCGATCGCGCGGGCCATCCTGAAGGATCCGGCCATCCTGCTGCTGGACGAGGCGACCAGCGCCCTGGACACCGAGAGCGAAAAGCTGGTGCAGGAAGCCATCGACCGGCTGGTGCGCAACCGCACCACGATCGTCATCGCCCACCGGCTGTCGACCATCCGCGGCGCCGACCGCATCCACCTGCTGGAAGAGGGCCGGGTGGTGCAGACCGGCACCCACGACGAACTGCTGGCGGCCGGCGGACGCTACAAGGAACTGTACGACATGCAGTTCAAGGGCTAGACGCCCTTTTCCGGCTCGTCATAGAAATCGATCAGATCCACCGGCATGACGATGCTGGTGGCGATGTTGCTCATGTGCGAGACCAGCCGCTTGTAGAACCGCAGGGTGAGCACCATGCAGACAGCATCGGCGGTGCGCAGGTCGCTGGCGGTCAGCTCGCGGATCAGGCTTTCGTGCGCCCGGCCCTCCTGTTTCGCGGTCTTGATGACGCGTCCCGCCAGTTCCTCGTCGCTGGTTTCGAAGGCACGGCGCGTCTCTTCGAACATGGAGCTGATCGTCGCGGTCGGGGCGGCCAGATGCCGGCGGTACAGGGCACGATCGACGTCGGCGGGCATCATGTCGCCGATCTCGTGCATGTTCTTGACGTAGTCGCCCAGCCGCTCGGCGTCCTTGACCACGTTCATGAAGATGAGGGCCGAAGGCACCTCGCCCTTCGAGTCGGTCACCGACAGGCGCGTGACCACGCGTCGGCGGATCGTGCGCTCGAGGCTGTTGATGCGCTTGTCCGGCGTGTAGATCCGGCCCTGGGGGTCGGTGTCCGGCGCGCCGTCGAAAATCACGCCGCAGGTATAGCCGTACATGCCGTGCGCCAGCTCGAGCATCTCGCCGATCATGGCCGTCAGCTCGTCGCTCCAGTTGTCGCGCCGGAAGATCTCCAGGAAATTCAGGAACTTCATGCTTGCCTCCGCGCGGCTCAACGCCCGCGCATGACCTTGTCCAACAACAGGAACGCCAAAGGCATGACGAAGAACACGCCAACAATGTAGACGATGGCGTAGACGCGCCGCTGCGCCGTCTTGCGGGCCAGCGTCGTGGCCAGCCAGATCGGGATGCGCCGCAGCATCGGCAATGGATAGAAGATGGCGATGCCGGTGATATTGAAGAGCAGGTGGACGAGGGCCACCGTCACCGACTGCGGCGTTCCGGTCAGCGACGCCAGCAGCGCCGTCACGCACGTTCCCACATTGGCGCCCAGCGTGGCTGCGAAGGCCGGCCCCAGGGGGATGATGCCGGCGCCGATCAGCGGCACCAGCAGGCTGGTGGTGATCGAACTGCTCTGCACGGCCACGGTGATCACCAGGCCGACGAACATGGCCATCAGCTCGTTGCCGCGCATCCGCTCGGTCAGCGCGTTTTCGGAGCCGGACAGGAAGAGCTTCTTGAGCAGCTTGGTCAGGAAGGCCAGGGAGACGAACAGGGCGACCAGCCCGACCACGAAGAGGGTCACCGCGGCAGGGCTCGTCGACAGGTGCAAAGGCCCGGTCAGCAGGTCCTCGATCGCGTGCACGGCCGGCATGGTGACGTCTTTGACCGGATTGGGGAACTCGCCGCCGGACGAGCCCACCAGATGCTCGCTGAGCCAGGTCGCCGTGCGCTCCAGATAGCGTGTGCTCATCTCGAGCGGGAACAGCACCAGGATCGTCAACAGATTGAAGAAGTCATGCATGGTGGCGCCGGCGAACGCGCGCTGGAACTCCGAGCGACGGTTCATCGAGGCCATCGCCACCAGCGTGTTGGTGATGGTGGTGCCCAGGTTGGCGCCCATCATGATGGGGATGGCCCCGCGCACCGTCAGCGCACCGCCGGCGACCATGCCCACGACGATCGAGGTGGTGCTGGACGAGCTCTGGATGATCGAGGTCGACAGAAGTCCGATCATCAGGCCGATGACCGGATTGGCCGTTGTGGTGATCAGGCGCGCGCTGAAATCGCTGCCCAGCATCTTGAATGCGGCGCCGAACATGGCGATGGCCACGAGGAACACATAGAGCAGGCCTGCGAGCGCGAGCGCGTTGACAAGGACGACCACCGTGCGCTGCGGTGCGGCCCGGACGGAATCCGGCGCACCGTGGTCCGCTGTCTTCGCAGGGTCGACCATCGTGCTCCCGGGGCGCTGCAGGGTCCGGCTGTAAGAGCTGGAAGTTGCGGGCGGCTGTGGCCACGAAGCTAGCGGGCACGGAGGGGCGGGTCAAGGGCGGCCGGCGCCAGGCCGGGCCGAGTCGGCAGTTCGTGCCGGGCAGCCGGGACGGGTTTGCCGGGCCTCATCCGGGTCCCTGGACCGGAAAGCGCCCGAATCGGCCAAACCCGCGCCGGACAAGCCGGTCTGCATCTTGCAGATCGGAATCGTGACGGGGTTTTGCAGGCCCGGGGAAATGGGTTTATGGTTGGGGGACGAAATCCCTTTCCGGTACCCGGTTCGCCAGGAGGCTTGCCCGTCATGGCCATTCTCAAGGTCGCCCGCATGGGGCACCCGGTTCTGCGTCAGAAATGCACCACCATCGAGCCCGACCAGATCACCGGGCCCGAGGTGCAGCGGCTGATCCGGGACATGTTCGAGACGATGGTCGACTATGCCGGCATCGGCCTGGCGGCGCCGCAGGTGTACCAGCCGGTGCGCCTGGCGATCGCCGGCGGCGAAACGGATCGCCAGGGGCGGCCGAAGTTCCGGGTGCTGATCAACCCGGAGATCACGGTGCGGCCGGGCGCGGGCCAGTTGGGCATGTACGAGGGCTGCTTGTCGGTTCCCGGACTGCGCGGCTGGGTCGAGCGGCCGGACCGCGTCAACGTCAAGGCGTATGACGAAACCGGCGCGAAGCTGGACTTCGACCTGGACGGCTACCCGGCCATCGTCGTGCAGCACGAATGCGATCACCTGGACGGCGTGCTGTACGTCGACCGGATCGAAGACAAGACGAAGTTCGGCTTCGAAGAGGAAGCGAACCGGTACCTGGACCCCGAGGAACTCGAGTAGCGGCGGAGCAGGGCCCCGGGCCGACCCTCCGCGGCAGGAGGGATCGGCATGAGCGACGTCCTGAATCGGACCGTCAGCGCGTTCAACAACCGCAACTTCGCAGGGGCCGGCAAGCTGGCCGCCGAAGGTCTGGCCAACGCCCAGGGCCGGGACGAACTGTTCTGGATGGGCCTGCTGGAAACCTGCGAAGGCTACGAATTCCTGGCCCGCAAGGACATGCTGGAGGCCGAGCGCAAGCTCATCGCCGCCATGCAGAAGCTCCGCAATTTCGGCTTCCGCTACCGCAATTTCGAAGTCGCCGTGGCGCTGGCGGGCATCCGTCTGGCGGTCGAGCACATCCGCCTGGTGCGCGAGGGTCGTCACAAGGTGTTCGACGTCAGCCTGCACCCGACATTGCGGCTGGCGGCGAAGGCGGACGACTGAGATCCGGCTCCGGCCTCAGTCCCAGCGTAGAACTTCGTAGTTCCCGGGGCCTGGCGCCCCGACCGGGACCGCGCCCGACTCGAGCAGTCGGGCGCGCCAGTATCCGGTCCGCGCGTCGTCGCCCGGCCTGTGGACGATGACCGCCCCCACCACGCCTTCGGCCCTCATCTTTTCCAGCAACGGCCCCGGATCCCGCGCGCCGGATTCGCACGCGAACAGCGAGGCGCGCAGCGCGCGCGTGGGCGGCGCCTCCCAGCCCGACACGCCGCCGGTGACCGGACGGCCGGTTTCCAGCGACCAGAGCAGCCATTGCGCCTCGACGCGGTCTTCGGCGTATTCGTCGCGGGGAGCCGGCAGCGTCAGCAGCGGGCCGGCCGGCAGCGTGGTGTTCGCGCGCGGCGTCCCGTCGAATCCCAGGGGCATGGCCTCCAGGCCGCGCGGCGCCGACTCGAAGACGAGCAGACAGAGCGCTGCCAAAGCGACGGCGCGCCGCGTCCGGCCGGCCTCTTTCGCGATCAGCAACTGCCAGCCCGCGCACGACCACCAGGCGACGGCGATGACCATCAGGAATGAAAAACGCCAGGCCACGCGGAAGGCCTTGAATGGCGGCGCCACCTCGCGCAGCCACTCGAGCGGCAGCGGCAGCCGCGCCGACGTGCCCGGCAGACCGACCGATTCGCCGAAAGCCAGCACCAGCCCCGCCACCCCGGCGCCCAGCAGCCAGCCGCCGGCGCGGCGACGGCGATCGTCCAGCTTCCGGCGCTGCGCCAGCCCGTACATCGCCAGCGCGGCGGCAACCCAGCCCGGATGCAGGACGATCCGGTCGACGCCCGCGTAGCGCGCTTCCCCCCGCAGCCCCGCACCCGTCAGATCCCCGCCGCGCAGGCGGTAGGCACCGGCGTTCAACACGTGCTTGAGATCCGCGCTGTAGTAGCGCACCTCCGCGCGCGGTCGCTCGAATTCGGGATGGAGACGCCCCATGTCACGGTACGGTTCGGCCAGCTGGAGCACGGCGCCGCCGGCCAGCGCCAGCGGCAGCACGATGCGGACGATAAAGCCGAGCGCCGTACCGCTCGCGGACCGGCGGCGCGCGCCTTGGGCTTCCACACGTTCGCCGGGCCGCCGCCATCGCACCCACGCGCGGCGGCCGAAGTGGAGGGCCGTGATCGCGGCGCAGGCGATGACCGCGTGCGCGAAGCCGTACCAGCCCCACGCGGCCTGGGCGACGAGCGCGGCG
>JAIFKS010000068.1 GCA_020049465.1 bacterium
AGTCCGGTCTCTTCGAGGGCTTCCCGGCAGGCGGTTTCAGCCGGCGTCTCGCCCCATTCCATGAAGCCCGTCGGCAGCGACCACAGCCCCCGCTTCGGTTCGAAGCGGCGGCGGACCAGGCAGACACGCCCTTCGCGGGTGAGCACAATCCCGGCCGCGGGAGCCGGATTGAGATACTGCACCACGCCACAGGCCGGACATACCGGGCGTTCGGTGCCGCCTTCGGTGCGGCGCACCATTTCGGTGCGGCACTGCGGGCAGTAGCGGAACACGTGGCGGTCGGAAGGGATCATCGCGGCACCTCCGTGGCGTGGGCACGCCGCGGCCAGGGGCCCCACAGGGCCAGCGCCAGCCAGGCGGTCAGGAAGACGAGAATCGGCCAGGCGCCCGCGCGGACGTACATCGTGCGCCCGTCGCCGGGCATGATGGAGGCCGTGACCGCGCCGCGGCGGCCGAGATCCAGCCAGTCCAGAATGCGGCCATCCTGATCGCAGATGAAGCTGATGCCGTTGTTGGCGCAGCGGATCACCGGCACGCCGCACTCCACGGCGCGCTGCCAGGCCAGCCACGCGTGCTGCCGCGGCCCCGCGGTGCGCCCAAACCAGCCGTCGTTGGTGATGATCACCAGGCAGCGGCTGCCGCGGCGTACACTGTCGCGCGCAAGCCGGCCGAACGCCGACTCGAAGCAGATCAGGCCGCTGAACGGGAAGACGCCGTCCCTCGTCGAAACCATCATCGGCCGGGGCGGATCGCCCGGATCCCACTCCGCCTGCCCCACGTTGAGCTGACCCAGGAACGGCAGGTAGCGCTGGAAAGGCATCGTCTCGCCGATGGGCAGCAGGTGGTGCTTGGCATAGCGGTCGGCGATGGTCCCGTCGGGCGTGAACAGGCCGGACGAATTGTAGAGGCGCATGTCCCCGCCGGTCGTGCGCTCGCCGTCGGGGAATCCGGCGTAGAGCCAGGCGCCGGACTCGCGCACGACGCGCCGCGTCCAGTTCAACAGGGCGGTGTCGAAGCGCACATAACCCGGCAGCGCGGTTTCGGCCCAGACCACGAACTCGGCGCCGGCAGCGGCGGCTTCGGCCGTGAGCGTACCGTACGGGATGCGCGAGGAATCGATCCGGGCCGGCTCCCACTTGTCGGCCAGGGCGACATCGGCCTGGATGGCGGCCACCCGCAGGGGCCGCGTCAGCACGGAGTCCCAGGCCGCCGCGACGATCGTCGCGCCGAAGTCCCGCGGCGCCGGCGGCGCCGGCTTCAGTGCGCTGGAGATCGCCAGGGCGGTCCAGAGGAGGCCCGTGGCCACCGTCAGCGGCAGGCGTGCGCCGCGACGGGGATCGCCCGGCGCCGCGCGCCCGATCCAGGCGACGGCCGTGGCCGCGGCAAAGGCCACCGCGCAGCCCAGGCCGAGTTCCCCGGCGCCGCGCACGAGCGGCATGAGCGGGGTTCCGATCGCGCAGGAACCGGTCAGGCACCACGGGAAGCCCATTTCGCCGAAAGCGCGCACGCTTTCCATGGCCGTCCACAGGGCCGGCATGGCCAGCAGCGCGCGGCCCGGGCCCAGACGCGTGCGCACGCGCCCCGTGAGCCAACCCCAGCCGAGGTAGAACACCGACACGTACAGGATCGTCAGGATCGCCTGGATGGGCACCAGCGCGCGCGTGGGGATGCTCTTGGCGGGGTCCAGCAGGAACATCCAGTACAGCAGCGTGGACTGGTGGGCGAGCGCGAACCAGTAGGCCGTGCGCGCGGGGCTCGGCGACGTCAGCACCGTGGCCATGAGCATGGCCAGGCCGGCGAAGACCAGCACGCCCGTCCAGGCATGCGGCGGCAGCCCGCCGGTGACCATGAGCCCCGCCAGGAGGGCCAGGACCGTGGCGCGCGAGGGGCGGCCGAACAGGCGGCGCCAGGCTGGTGTGCGGAAAGGGTCGGGCATGCGCGGGAACATACCGCGCAGGCCCGGCCCTGTCCAGAAACGCCGCCGGTCTGGTGGCCGGCGTGCCGGCCGGACTGGTGTCAGCCCGTCTCCTGCGCTATCAGGTCGAGCATGCCGTACCTCGCGATCTTCTTGTACAGGCCCTGGCGGGACAGCCCCAGGCGGCGGGCGGCCGCCGCCTTGCGGCCGTCGCAGGCGGCGATGGCCTTGCGGATGAGGTAGCGTTCGAGCAGTTCACCGGCCAGGTCCAGCGAACGGAGCGTGCCCAGGTCGGCGGCCTCGACGGTGTGCGGATCGGCGCCGCGGATCTCGTGCGAGAGATGCGTCGCGCGGATCAGCAGTTCATCCGGGTAGAGAGCGGCCAGGCGCTGCGCCTCGTTCTCCAGTTCACGGACGTTGCCCGGCCACTGCCAGCGCTGCAGCATCGCCATGGCCTCTTCCGTGATCCGCATCTTCTCGGTGTTGCGGCCGGACTTCTTCAGGAAGTACGAGAACAGCGGCGCCACGTCCTCCGGCCGGTGGCGAAGCGGCGGGATCTCGATGCTCACCACCTTGAGCCGGTAGTACAGGTCCAGGCGGAAACGACCGTCGCGGATCTCGGCGGACAGGTCCTTGTGCGTGGCGGCCACGAACCGCAGGTCGACGGGCATGCTCTTGAGTTCGCCGATGCGCCGCACCTGGCGTTCCTGCATCACGCGAAGAAGCTTGATCTGCAGCGCCAGCGGCATGTCGCCGATCTCGTCGAGAAAGAAGGTGCCGCCGCTGGCCGACGAGAGAAGACCCTTCTTTTCGGTGGCGGCGCCGGTGAAGGCGCCGGCGCGGTGGCCGAAGAGTTCCGACTCGAACAGGGTCTCGGGAAGGGCGGCACAGTTCTGAGCCACGAACGGCCCCGACTTCCGCTCGCTGCTCAGATGCAGCGCCCGCGCGATGATCTCCTTGCCGGTGCCGCTCTCGCCATGCAGCAGGACATTGACGCCGCTGCGCGCGATGTTGGCCAGACGCAGGCCCAGGCGCACCATCTCAGCGCTGGTGCCGACGCAGCCGGGAATGCCGGGCACGGTCATCGGCCTCGGCAACGGCAGCGGCGGGCCGTGCCTTCCCGGTCCGGCACCCCGGTCGTCGCGAGCGGAAGCATCCACCAGCGCCGACGCCGCGCTCGGCTTCGACCCGCGCGGGGCGACGGCAGCCACCGGAAACAGGGTGGGCTGGCTGAGCGTTTCGCCCGGCACCGGTCCCTGCGATTCGAGCAGCCCGAGCACCGGCACCAGACGCGGCACCAGACGCTGCCCCCAGAGGAAAATGCCTTCGCGCCACGGCTCCTCCGCATCGAACCAGATGCCGAGGCAGCCGACCACCGCCCCGCGCCGGCGCAGCGGTTCGACCCACAGGGCCGTGTCGCGGCCGCGGCGGATCAGTTCTTCGCGGTCATCGGCCATGGCACGCAGCAGGCTGCCCAGCGGCGGCCGCGCCGCCATCGACTCGCGGCCGGCCGTCCCGCAGTCCCAGGCCAGCAGCAACCGCAGGGGCGCGGTCTGGTCATGGCCTTCGCGGCGCACGACCCAGACGGCCGCGCCGCGGCCGCCCGTGGGGAACGCGCGCAGTTCCTCGTCCCAGAATGTCCGGTGTTCCATCGCTCCTCCCGTCGCGTGGGGGTACGCGGCTTCCGTGGCACATTGCGTGCCCTGCCGATCGGACACCACGAGAGCGAGGGGAAAGCGTTCTGAACATGCGGGTTGTGGGCCCGGACCTGCCGACGCAGGGGGGCGGCCGTGTCCCAGGTGTGTCCCACGGACGGGGTTATCCCCCGTGGAAGCGGGACACGTGTGGGACACGGCGTCCGGGCGCGATCACCAGGGAAGGTGGACGCGCGTCTTTCCGGCGCGGACTTCGCCGATGCGCACCGCGTCCAGCCCGGGAATCAGCCCGAGATCGCAATCCGACGGCGTGACCACGACCAGGCCGATGCCCATGTTGAAGACGCGGTACATTTCGGTGTCGGCGATGTCGCCCAGGCTCTGGATCAGCCGGAAGATCGGCAGCGGCGTCCAGGTCGTCGGATCCACGTGCACGCACAGACCGTCCGGCACCACGCGCGGGATGTTGTCGTAGAAGCCGCCGCCGGTGATGTGGATCAGCCCGCGCACGGCGTCCCGGCCGCAGGTGTCCCACACAGCCCGCATGCCCGTCAGATAGCTGCGATGAACAGCGAGCAGGGCGTCGCCGATGGTCTGCCCCTCCAGTTCGGGCGGCGCGTCGCCGACCTGCAGGGCGGCACGCTCGAGCAGCACTTTGCGCGCCAGCGAATAGCCGTTGGTGTGCAGGCCGGTGCTGGGCAGGCCCCAGACGGCGTCGCCGGCGCGCATGCCGCTGCCGTCGATCACGTGCTCGGGCAGAACGCGGCCGACGATGGTCCCGGCCAGGTCGAACTCGCCTTCGCGGTAGACGCCCGGCATCTCGGCCGTCTCGCCGCCGAGCAGCGCGCAGCCGTTCTCGCGGCAGGCCTTCGCGAAGCCGGCCAGCACCTCGGGCAGCACGGCCTCGTCGAGCTTCGCGGTGGCGAAATAGTCGAGGAAGAAGAGCGGTTCGGCGCCCTGGACCAGGATGTCGTCGACACAGTGGTTCACCAGATCCTGACCCACCGTGTCGTAGCGGCCGGCCAGGGTGGCGACCATGACCTTGGTGCCGACGCCGTCGACGCTGGCCACCAGCAGGGGTTCGCCCGGGGCCGGCTGGAACAGGCCGCCGAAGGCCCCGATCTCGTTGCGGACGCGGGCGTCCCAGGTCGAGCGCACATGATCGCGGCTGCGGGCCAGGGCCCGCGTGGCGGCGTCGATGTTCACGCCGCTGTCGGCGTACTTCATGGCGGTCCTTTCGAGGGGCGGATGGGACATGCGGCCGGCGGTCGGGGCCGGAAACAGTGCCGCCGGCCGGGGCATGATAGACCCCCGGGGCCGGCGGTTCAAGGCGTGGCGGTGGTACGACAAAAGGCGCGCGGGCGGGACCGGCCGCGGGCTCAGCCCTCGGCGGCGCCTTCGCGCAGCGCGAAAAGGCCCAGGCGGCGGTTCAGGGCCGCGAGCACCGCGTGCACCACCGACTGCTGGCGGTTGTGGCGGGCCGCGCAGGCTCCCAGAAGCGTCTCGGTGCGCCGCGATTCGACCAGGTCGACCGCGACCAGCACGGTGCTCTGCCCGCCGACCGAGTCCAGACGGACCTCGCGCAGGTGCAGCACCGCCGGCAGCGCGAGCAGGCGGCCCACCGCGTCGACCGTGGCGCGCGCGATGCACTCCAGGTCGCTGTCGGCATGGTTGGCGCTCTCGACGACACCCGTGGCTTCCCGGCCCCCGGAGCCCAGACGCACTTCGGCGCGGACCGAACGGTCCGAGCTCATCAGACCGACGCCGAGACAGACCAGGCGGGGGAACGCGTCCTCTGCCACGAGGATCGCGGGGATCGGCTCTCCCGGCAGCACGGGTTCAGGTTCCGGGTCCGC
The DNA here is from genome assembly GCA_020049465.1 of bacterium. Lineage (GTDB taxonomy): Bacteria > Krumholzibacteriota > Krumholzibacteriia > LZORAL124-64-63 > LZORAL124-64-63 > CAINDZ01. The sequence goes on from JAIFKS010000068.1 coordinate 5,427, forward strand.
GGTCCGTGGCGGTGGCGGCGAGGCCGGGCGTGTCGGCGCGGCACCGACGGCCGGTTCAGCGGAGCCGGCACGGGGAGGCAGGAAGGTCACGCCGCGGTGGGCGGCGGCGGCGGCACCCGGCGCCGGGCGCGGTGACGACGGCCCCGGGCGGTCTTCGGCGAGCCCGTTGTCCACCACCTGCACGACACCGATCTTCTTGTAATAGACATCCATCTGCAGGCGGGCCTTCAGCAGGCTCTCGACGTCGCGCACGATGTGCCGGGGATCCCGCTCCATGCCGGCCACGACGTGGATACCCGCAATCTCGCCCTGTTCGTCCAGGTCGATCTTGCACTGCAGGACGCCTTTGATCTGGCTGACCCAGCGCTGGGCGTCACTGACCCACGCATCGCGCTCGTTAGGCTCCCACTCCAAATCAGGCGCTCCCGGACCGGGGTAATTCAATATCTTGTGCGCGTGGATGTTACCACATCGATATTCTTCCCACAACCGGCATTTCCATCTGACGATATGCCAAGGACTCCCGACCCGAAACGCGGGCGGGGCCCCGTGAGGCCCCGCCGCGAACGCCGTCAGCGACCCCGGGATCAGGGCATCATCATGGCGCGCAATGTGCGCAACCGGTCGGCGTAAGCCGCGTCGTCGGCCCGCAGCAGGCCCTCCACGCTGAACCCCTCCGGGCAGAAACTGGCGGTGACCGTGCCGTCGAGCATCGCCTGGCGGAAGGCCGAGTCCGGGGCGTCACGCCCCACGCCCGCTTCGGCGAGCGAACCCATGAAGCCGCCCGCGAAGCAATCGCCGGCGCCGGTGGGGTCGATGACCTCGTCCAGGATCATGGCCGGCACCGCCAGCACCGAGTCGCGCCCGAACAGCAGCGCCCCGTGCTCGCCCTTCTTGATGATGACGCGCTCGGGCCCCATGGCATGGATGGCGGAGGCCGCCCGCGCCAGGCTGCGCTGACCGGTCAGCAACCGCGCCTCGCCCTCGTTCACCAGGAGCACATCGACGCGGCCGAGGATCGTCCGCAGCAGGTCGGGCGTCGTCGCGATCCACAGGTTCATGGTGTCGAGCGCGACAAGGCGAGGCGAGCCCATCAGGTCCAGGACGCCGGCCTGCAGGGCCGGATGGATGTTCGCCAGGAACAGGTACTCGGAGTTGCGCCACGCGGCCGGGATCTCCGGCTGGAAGTCGGCGAAGACGCCCAGTTCGGTGACCAGCGTGTCGCGCTCGATCAGGTCGGCGTGGTAGCGGCCGGACCAGTGGAAACTGCGGCCGGGCACCCGGCTGATGCCGGCGATATCGGCGTGGCGCGCCAGCAGCGCCAGGTCCTCGTCGCGGAAGTCGTCGCCGACCACGCCGACGCAGCGTACGGGTCCCCGTCCGCGCGCGGCCACGGCGAAGAAGCTGGCGCTGCCGCCGAGCTGGCGTTCCCGCCGCTCGATCGGCGTCTCCACTGTGTCGTACGCGACCGACCCCACCACCACGATCGACATATCAGTCCCTCTTTTCCATTTTCTCGGGAGCATCGATCCCGATCAGGTCCAGCAGCACCTTGATCACGCGCCGGGTGACCAGACTCAGCTGGAGCTGCGACTGGCGGCGCTCTTCCGGTTGATCGAGAATGCGCCGGCACTTGGTGTAGAACTCGTTGTACAGCGCGGCAATATCGTCCGCATAGCCGGTCAGCCGGTGCGGTTCGCGGGCCCAGGCCGCCGAGACGATGATCCGCGGCAGGCGGATCAACTCGCCCACGAGCGCCCACTCCGCCTCATGTTCGAGGTGCGCGAGCATCGCGGGGCTCGGCTCGCCGACGATGACGCCTCGCGACGCGGCCTCGTTCAGCAGCGAGCAGATGCGCGCGTGCGCGTACTTGACCTTCAGCACCGGGTTTTTCTCGGTCTGGTCCTTGGCCAGGTCCAGGTCGAAATCCAGGTGACTGTTGGGCTTGCGCGTCAGGAAGATGTACTTCGTGACGTCGGCGCCCACTTCGTCGATCAGCGCGTCCATGGTCACGAACGAACCGGCGCGCTTGGACATCTTGATGGGCTGGCCGCCCTCGAGGAAATTCACGTGCTGCAGGATCTGCACTTCGAGCCAGCCCGGCTCGATGTCCAGCGCCGCCATGGCGCCCTGCATGCGCTGGATGTAGCCGTGGTGATCCGGCCCCCAGTAGTCGATCGCGTGCTCGAAGCCGCGCTGGAACTTGTGGTAGTGGTAGGCGATGTCGGCCAGGAAGTAAGTCGGCCGACCGTCGGCGCGAACCAGCACGCGGTCCTTCTCGTCGTCGTGCGTGGACGACTTGAACCAGACGGCGCCGTCCTCCTCGTAGACCGCGTCCTGCTTCCGCAGGCGCTCGAGCGCGCGATCGAGCCGCTTGGTCTCGTGCAGTTCCGATTCGAAATACCAGGTGTCGAACCGCAGGCCGAAGCGCCGGCAGGTCTCGCGCTGCCAGCCGAGAATCTTCATCAGCGCGTACTTCGAGAAGCACCGCGCAGACTCGTCGTCGGGAAGCCGGCGCCAGTCGTTCGCGCAGCCCGGAGGCGCGGCGACGCGCTGGAAGCTCTCGTCGTTGAAGGCCGCCGAAGCGGCGCGGATGGCCGCTTCGTCCTGGTGGAGAAGTTCGGCGGCCATGATCTCGAGGTACTGGCCCTTGTAACCCTCTTCGGGGAACACGACCTCTTCACCGAGCAACTGCAGATAGTGGGCGCGCAGCGACTGGCCGAGCAGCGTCACCTGGCGTCCGGCATCGTTCACATAGTACTCGGCGTGCGCGTCGTAACCGACAGCCTCGAGCAACCGCACCATCGTCATGCCGAAAGCGCCGGCGCGGGCCGACACCACGTTCAGGGGCCCGGTCGGATTGGCACTGATGAACTCGACGTTGATCCGCTTGTGGCCCGCGGTGCGGATATCCTGCAGCGCGCCCTCGGGATTCCACACATCCAGCAGCAGATCGATCTGATGCTGCCGCGCGATGCGGAAGTTGATGAAACCCGGGCCGGCGATCTCGACCGATTCGATCACGTCGCGGGGGAAACTGACGTCGGCGGCGATCTCGCCCGCCAGTTCCCTTGGCTTGCGGCCGAGCCGTTTGCCGAGCATGAGCGCCAGGTTGGTGCTCAGGTCGCCGTGGCTGCGGTCACGCGGCTTTTCGAGTTCGATCTGCACGTCTTCCTCGAAGACGCCGTACTTCTCGAGCACGGTCAGCAGGCCCTTCCTGAGCAGGTCTTCAAGCATGGTTCCCTGGCTCCCGGCCGGACCCGTCCGGCGTGGCGGAGGTGAAGGTCAGGTCCGGATGGCGCGCCGCCACATCCTGCCTGGAGAACCAGCCCGGCACCAGGTCCAGCCGGGGGGCGTCGCCCCACAGGCGCTCGAGCTGGAAGTATTCGCGCGAACGGTGATGGAAGGCGTGAACCACGACGTCAAAGAAATCCAGCAGCACCCAGCGACCTTCACGCATGCCTTCGATGGCGTGGGCGTGGTGGCCGGAAGCGGCCAGCGCGTCGTGCGTGTGGCGGGCGGCCGCCTGGACCTGCGTGTCGGCTGCGCCGGAGGCGATCACGAAGAAATCGCAGACATCCGAGCGGCCGCGAAGATCCAGGATGACGACCTCGTCCATTTTCTTTTCCAGCAGGTGCCACGCGCACCTCTCGGCCAGCAGGTAGGCCGGCGAGTCGTCGGGAAAAGGAAGCTCGGGACCGGAATCCCGTTTGGTGGCGCGATTAGTGTCGGTCTGCATGTTACCGCCTAGTTCAGCCGGTTGATGACGTATTCGACGGCGACGGCCAGCAGATCCTTCTGCGGTCCGGAAGCCACCGGTCCCAGCGCGTGCTTGGCGGCATCGCCGAAGCGCCGTGCTGTCGTGAACGCATAGTCGACGCCGCCGTGGTCGGTCACGAACGTGCGCACTTCCGGCCAGCAGGCGGCGCGCTCTTCCCGCCCGCGGACCCTCGCCAGTTCGTCCAGGCGCGCGCGCGCCGCCGCGGGCGCCTGGCGACTGGCGGCGATCAGGGGCAACGTGATGCGCCCCTCTTCCCAGTCCTGGCCGGTCGGTTTGCCCAGCCGGCGCTCGTCGCCCAGATAGTCGAACACGTCGTCGGTGATCTGGAAGACCCGACCGGTGTTCGCTCCGAAGTCGCCGAACTCGGCTTCGCAGCCTGAAAGGCGCCGGTTGAAGGACACTCCGATACGGCAGGCGTTCTCGATCAGCGACGCGGTCTTCTGGTAGATGATCTGCAGGTAACGGTCCTCGCTGATCTCCATGTCGTAGCGATGCTCCAGCTGGAGCATCTCCGCTTCGCTCATCAGGACCGTGGTGCGGGCCAGCAGCTCGACCGCATGGTGCAGACCGGCGGCGCACAGGTTGTGGAGCGCCGTCGAATACAGGTAGTCGCCCATGATGAGCGCCGCGCTCGAACCGTACTTCACGTTGACCGCCGGCAGGCCACGGCGCGTGACGGCCTCGTCGATGAAGTCGTCGTGCACGAGCGTCGCCGTGTGCACCAGTTCGACGCTGGCGGCGGCGGTGATGGCGGCCGGCGCGAAGCCGTCGTCATCCTGCGCCGCCAGCAGCAGCAGGGTCGGCCGGAAGCGTTTGCTCTTGCCCTGACGGATGTGCTCGCAGATCTCGCGCGTCAGAGGGCTGTCGCCCGTGGTGATGCGCAGGAACTCGCGATCGACCGCCTCGAGAGCCGGCGTGATCTTCCGCTGGAGCGTGGCCAGTTTGATGCGTTCGCGGTCGACGAGTCCCATGCCTTCCCACTCTCGGTTTCCGCCCCCGGGCCGGTTTGCCGGGGACGTTCTGGAGTATTCCCGAATCGAGGACGATGTCAATCCTCTTCGGCCGCCTCGGCCGCCGCGCGCGCGCGATCCCGTTTGCGGACGACCACCAGGGCGAGCAGCGCCGAACCCAGGTAGAGCACCAGGACCGGCACCATCATCATCAACTGGCTGATCACGTCCGGCGGCGTGAAAACCGCCGACACGATCGCGATGATCACAACCGCGTAGCGCCAGGTCCGCAGCAGCAGTTGCGGGCGGACGACGCCGGCGACACAGAGACCCAGGACCACCATGGGCAGTTCGAACACCAGGCCGAAGCCCAGGCAGAGCCGGAAGACAAACCCCAGGTACGATCCCACGCTGATCAACGGCTTCAGCGTCTCGGTCCCGAATCCCATCATGAACGCTATCACATAGGGCGCCACCACGAAGAACGCGAAGGCCACACCGATGTAGAAGAGCAGCACCGTCGACACCAGAACGGGCGTCGTCACGCGCCGTTCGCGCCGATGCAGACCCGGCAGCACGAAACCGTAGGCGCGAAACAGCACGAACGGCGCCACCGCGAACGCCGCCGCCACGACAGCCACTTTCAATCGCGCCATGAACGCGTCGTTCGGCGCCGTGAAATACACGCCCTGGTCGCGCACCGGCCGGATGACCAGATCCAGGAGCTCCTCCGACCAGAACCAGCACAATGCCGCCGCGGCGCCCGCCGCGAGCAGGCTCTGGATCAGGACTTTGCGCAGCTCCTCCAGATGGTCCAGCAGCCCCATGCGGTCGGGCTCCGACGGCGGTGCCTCCGCGGCCGGCGGCGGGACCGAACGCTCCGCCCTGTCCACGCCCGCCCCTGGACGCGGCGGCGCCAGACCGGCGAAGCCGGCCTGATCCCGCGGCCCGGGCGGCGCGTCCAAGGGCACGTGGGGCGTCTCGTCGCTCAAAGCGTCTCCGGCGGGAGGCGCATGGCGCTCAGCAGGGCGAAGAACTCATCCACGCTCTGGAAACTCCGGTACACCGATGCGAAACGCACATAGGCCACTTCATCCACCTGGCGCAACTGTTCGAGCACACACCCGCCGATCATCTCGCTGGGCACCTCGCGACGTCCGGAGGTGGCCAGATCGTGTTCGACCCGGTCGACGATGATCTCGATCTCCTCCAGCGAAACCGGCCGCTTCTCGCAGGCCTTGGTCACCCCGACGATGACCTTGCCGCGGTTGTAGGCAACCCGCTCGCCGCTGCGCTTGACCACCAGCATGGGCCTGGTTTCGACCGCCTCGTAGGTCGTGTAGCGCTCGCCGCAGGCCGTGCACTCGCGCCGGCGGCGCACAGCGCGGCCGTCGCGGACGGCACGGCTGTCGACCACCTTGTCCTCATCACTGGCGCAGCGCGGACACTTCATCGGCGGCCCTTCCGGCGATCAGACCAGGTCCGGATACAGGGGGAATGCCCGGGACAATTCCCGGCTGCGGCCCCGCAGTCGGGTCAGCGCCGCTTCGTCGCCGCGGTCGGTCACGGCCTGGTCCATGATCGCGGCGATCTCCCGCATCTGCTCCGGGCCCATCCCGCGCGTGGTCAGCGCCGGCGTGCCCAGCCGCACGCCGCTGGTCACGAAGGGGCTCTGCTGGTCGAACGGCACCGTGTTCTTGTTGGCGGTGATCCCCACATGCTCCAGCAGTTCTTCCATCTCCTTGCCGGTCAGTCCCTTGTTGGTGACGTTGACCAGCAGCAGGTGGTTGTCCGTGCCGCCGCTGACGAGGCGGAAGCCGCGCTCGGTCAGGGCCGCGCCCAGCGCCTGGGCGTTGTCGACCATGTTCCGCGCGTAGGTCTTGAACGAGTCCTGCATCGCCTCGTGGAAACAGACGGCCTTGGCCGCGATCACGTGCATCAGGGGGCCGCCCTGGATGCCCGGGAAGTTCATCTTGTTGATCGCCGCGAAGTGTTCCTTCGTGCACAGGATCAGACCGCCGCGAGGACCGCGCAGCGTCTTGTGCGTGGTCGAGGTGACGATGTCGCAGTGCGGCACCGGGCTGGGATGGGCGCCGCCGGCGACCAGACCCGCGATGTGGGCCATGTCGAACAGGAGGATGGCCCCCACCTCGTCGGCGATGCTGCGCAGGGCCGCGAAGTCCCAGGTGCGCGGGTAGGCGCTGGCGCCGCCGATGAGCATCCGCGGGCGTTCGGCCCTGGCCTGCTCGCGGAGACGGTCGTAATCGATGGTCTCGGTCTGCTGGTCGACTTCGTAGTGCACGGCCTGGAACAGAAGACCCGAGAAGTTGACCGGATGGCCGTGGGTCAGATGTCCGCCGTGCGAAAGCGACAGGCCCAGCACCTTGTCCCCCGGCTTGAGGAACGAAAGATAGGCGGTCAGGTTCGCGGTCGAGCCGCTGTGCGGCTGCACGTTCGCCTTCTCGGCGCCGAACAGGGCGCAGGCACGGTCGCGGGCCATCGTCTCGGCCGTGTCGACGTTCACGCACCCGCCGTAGTAGCGCTTGCCGGGGTAGCCCTCGGCGTACTTGTTGGTCAGCGTCGAACCCATCGTCGCCATGACGGCCGGGCTGGTGAAGTTCTCGCTGGCGATCATCTCCAGCTGCTCGCGCTGCCGCGCCAGTTCGTTGTCGAGCACCGCCGCGATTTCGGGATCGACCCTGCGCACCACGTCGTACATCGCGTCACTCCCCCGTCTTTCGGCCGTTTTCGAAGTCCGTGATCATCTGCAGGCGCCGCGCATGCCGATCCCCTTCGAAGGAGGCGGCCAGCCAGGCCGCCACCACGGGCCAGGATTGCTCGGGCGTCAGCCCGTCTCCGCTCAGGCACAGCACGTTGGCGTCGTTGTGGCGCCGGGTTCCGGACGCCTGCTCCGGCGTGAAGCACAGCGCCGCGCGCACGCCGGGCACCTTGTTGGCCGCGATGCTCACGCCGACGCCGGAGCCGCAGATCAGGACGCCCAGGTCCGCATCGCCCGCGCTGACCAGAGTGCCCACTGCCAGCGCAGGAATCGGGTAGTCCGTCGGCTGCCCCGGCGTCCCTCCGCAGTCGACAACTTCATGCCCTTCGGCGCGCAGACGCGCCGCGAGGTGCGCCTTGTGTTCCAGTCCCCGGTGATCCGAGCCGATTGCCATCTTCATGGTTTTCAATCCTTTCCAGAGCAAAGCTCACAGAACACATCAAACCACGAAGCCAGGTGGCGATCGATCCGGTCGGCCGTCCGCCGGTAGACATCCACGTCCTGACGCCAGGGATCCGTAACATCAGGATCGCCAGCATCCTCCGCTGCGACCAGGGGACCTTCCCGGCGCCAATCCCGCCCCGGGACGCCCAACAGCCCCACCCGTCCCGGCCAGGAAGCGCTGAGCCGCTGCCGGAGCAGCGCCGTCTGCACCCGGGTCATCCCGATGAGCCAGTCCGCATCCGCAACCGCAGCCGCATCCAGCGGTGCGCTGCGGTGGGCGTCGAGGTCCAGGCCGCGTTCACGCGCGACGGCCCGCGCTTCGGCGGAAGCCGGCTGGCCGGCCACCGCATCCGTGCCGGCGGAGGCGAAGATCAGGGGCAGGTCGGCATACCGGGCCCTGGCCAGGACCT
>JAIFKS010000076.1:0-62928 GCA_020049465.1 bacterium
GGCAGCCGCGCGAGCCGCTGTCGGTCATCCTGGGCAAGGATGTCGTCGGGCGCCCGATCGGCATCGACCTCGCTTCACTGCCGCACCTTCTGGTGGCCGGCTCGACCGGCAGCGGCAAGTCGGTCTGCCTGAATGCGCTGATCTGCAACCTGCTCCTGCGCAACGATCCGTCGCGTCTGCGGCTGGTGCTGGTCGATCCGAAGATGCTGGAAATGAGTGTCTACAACGGCATCCCGCATCTGCTGCTGCCGGTGGTGACGGACCCGCGCGAGGCGCTCAAGGCCATGCAGTGGCTGGTGGCGCAGATGGAGCTCCGGTACCGGCAACTGGCCAAGTTCTCGGTGCGGAACATCAAGCAGTACAACGACAAGGTCGAACGCGGCGAAGTCAGCGACGCGCAGGGGCAGAAGATCACCGAGCCGATGCCTTACTTCCTGGCGATCGTGGACGAACTGGCCGACCTTATGCTCCAGTTGGGCAACGATTTCGAAGGCCCCATCACGCGCCTGGCGCAAAAGGCGCGCGCGGTCGGCATCCATCTGGTGCTGGCCACGCAGCGGCCGAGCGTGGACGTGCTGACGGGCGTGATCAAGGCGAATATCCCGTGCCGCATCGCCTTCCGGGTGATCCAGAAGAACGACTCGCGGACGATCCTGGACATGAACGGCGCCGAACAACTGCTCGGCCACGGCGATATGCTCTACCTGCAGCCCGGAAGGGCGCTGCCTGTGCGTGTGCACGGCGCGTTCATCGACATCGACGAGTGCGACGCCGTGGCGGCCCACTGGCGGCAGTACGCGGGCACGACCGAGGAGATCAGCCTGGTCGAGGAGTCCGGCGCCGACGGTGAATATACGGGCGAAGACGAGTACTACGAGGACGCGAAACGCATCGTCGTGCTGCATCAGAGCGGCTCGACCTCACTGCTGCAACGGCGCCTGCGCATCGGCTACACGCGCGCGGGCCGCCTGATGGACATGCTGGAGGAAGCCGGTGTGGTCGGTCCCTTCACGGGCAGCAAGGCCCGTGAGGTGCTGATCAAGCCGGAGGATCTGCCGGTGGCCGAGGAAGGAAGAGCCTGATGCGACGTGTGTGGTGCGCCACTCTCGGCTGCGACAAGAACCTGGTCGATTCGGAGGCGCTGCTCGGACACTTCACGCGGCGTGGAGTGCTCATCGTGCGCGACCCGGACCTGGCCGACATCTGGGTGCTGAACACCTGTGGATTCATCGACGCCGCGCGGGGCGACAGCGAGAGCACGCTGCGCGAGATGTGTGACGCCAAGGACGGGCGTCTGCTGGCCGTCTGCGGCTGCTGGTCGCAGGAACACGGCGAGGCGATCCGCGATCGCTTCCCGGCGGTCGACGTGGTGGCCGGAGTGGGGCAGTTCGCGCGCGTGGTCGAGGCGTGTCTGGGCAGCGACACGCCGGCCGCGGCCGTCCTGGCGCCGGCTTTCCCGCTGGCGGGGCCGGCGGGCTTTTCGGGTCCGCTCCTGATCGATACGCCGCAGAGCGCGCCCTACGGCGGGCTGGTGGATCGGCCGCTGCTGACGCCGCCGCATGTGGCGTTCGTCAAGATCGGCGAAGGTTGCAACTGCCACTGCACGTTCTGCCGCATCCCGCTGATCCGTGGCCCGCAACGCAGTCGGCCCGTGAGCGAGATCGTCGAGGAAGTGCGCCTCCTGACGGCCCGCGGCGTGCGCGAGATCCAGATCGTTTCGCAGAACACGACGGACTTCGGGCGTGAGACGGGCGAGACCCTGACCCAATTGGTGACCGCGCTGTCGGGCGTCGACGAACTGCGCTGGATCCGCCTGCTCTATCTCTATTCCGGGCTGGTCTCGGTGGATGATCTTCGCCGATTGCTCGACCTGCCGAAGGTCGCACCGTACCTGGACCTTCCCGTGCAGCACGCCGCGCCGCGCCTGCTGAAAGCCATGAAGAGGCCCGGGGGCGAGAAGTCGTCGGCGGCCTTCTTCCGGAAGCTGCGGGACGGGCGCGAGGACCTGGTCTTGCGTACGACGGTCCTTCTGGGATTTCCCGGCGAAGAGGACGAGGACGTGGAGCAACTGGCCGATTTTCTCGCCGAAGTGGAATTCGACCACGTGGGCACCCACCACTTCTCGCCCGAAAAGGACACGCCGGCGGCCCGCATGCCCGACCAGGTCCCGCCCGAAGTGGTGCTGGATCGCGAAGCGCTGATCACGGATCTGCAGTCGGAGATCTCGCAGCGGCGGCAGTTGACGCGCCTGGGCCGCACTTTCGAGGTCGTCATCGACGAGGTCGTCACCGCACAGGAGCGTGATGACTCGGGCCTTGACGAGATGGTGGAGGCCCTGGCCGAAGGCGAGTGGGTGGGCAGCGGGGAACGGAAGGCGTTCGACGGGGTTGTGGGGTCGGCGGTTTCGCTGGCCATCGGGCGGAGCTATCATTTCGGCTACGATCTGGACGGCGCGGTGGTGTTGAACGCGCCCGGTGCCGCGCCGGGCGACCTGGTGCAGGCGCGCTTCGTGGCGGTCACGCCATTCGATGTGTGGGGCGAGACGGTTTGAAGCAGACCAGCGGACCGCGACGGGGGTCCGTGCGAAAAGGGGAACCGTGGACATGCGCATTCTTCCGGCAGTATTTCTGGCCTTGACCCTGGCGTCGGGCGCCATGGCTCAGACTTCAGCGACTGGCGGGCCCCTGAATCTGGGCGGAGCGGCCGCGGCCGATTCGTTGCGGACGAACCTGTGGCTGGTCGAGGCGATGATGGGCGAGATCGCGGGCGAGGCGGTCCTGGCCCTGCCGCCGGCGCCGGCCCGGGTGCTGCTGGTGGGACGTCCGGTTCCCGGGGACCGGGCCGGTGAGCTGATGCGGCTGGTGACTACGCGGGTGCTCAAGGATCGCGGCTACGAGGTGCTCGTCGATCATCCGGACAGCCTCAAGGGCTCGGTGCCCGATTGCACGGCGCAGCTTTCGGTCCACCAGGTCGAGCTGACTTATCCGGACGTGGGCCGCACGCTGGGCTTGTGGCGCCGCTGGGTCGACCGTGATGTCAGCGTTGTCGTTTCGGCCGAGATCGCCGAAGCGGCGAGCGGCCGGTTGCTGCTGAGTGAACGCCTGACGCGGCGCTTCAGCGACCGGGTGACGAACGATGAGTTCCCGCAGGTGAACTCGCGGCTCTATCCGTTCACGACCGCCGAGGTGGGCGAAAGCGGCTGGCAGAGGCGCATCGAGGAATTCGCCGTGCTCGGCACGCTGGCCGGTTTGGTGGCTGTCTATTTCGCGAACACGGGGGACTGACGTGATGGGAACGAGTCGACGTTCATTCGGCGGCCGTCTGGCCTTGTGCGCGGTCGCTGCGCTGGCGCTCGGGGTTCTGGCCGGTGGCTGCGGATCCCGGAATCCGCACGCGCCGGGCACTCTGGACCGGGCGGATTTCTTCGCCGGCAAGGGCCAGCGCCTGGAGGCGGTCGCCGCCTACGAAGCTTTCGTCCGCCACAATCCCACCGATTCGCTGGCCGCCGAAGCACAGTTCCGCAAGGCGATGATGTACATGGAACTGAAGGAATTCCCGCTCGCGGCAGTGGAATTCCAGATCCTGCGCAAGGATTTCCCGACCAGCCCGCGGGTCGAGGAGGCCCTGTTCCAGGAAGGTCTGTCCTACCTCCGCCAGGTCGGCGACCTCCGGCGCGACGCCTCCGGTGCCCTGGAGGCCCGGGCGCACTTCCTGCGCTTCCGCTCGACCTATCCGCAATCCACGCGTCTGGCCGCCGTCGATGCCGAACTGGCCGGCATCAGCGACCTGCTGGTGCGCAAGCGGCTCCAGCAGGTCCAGGTGTTCCGGCAACTCGGGCGCTGGCCGGCCGTGGCCGCGGTCCTGGACGGGCTGCTGACCGATGAACCGCGGAGTTCGCTGATTCCCGAGGTGTTGTGGGTGCGGGCGCAGGCGGCGGTGAAGCTGGACGATCCGAGTGGAGCCACCGCGTTCTGCGAACGCCTGGTGGCCGATTATCCCGCCGGCGAATACGCGGCCCGGGCCGCGGAGTTGGCAGCGCGGCTCAAGTCCGGCGCCGGGTCGTGATCCTCGCCGTCCTGGGCGGCAGCTTCGACCCGGTTCACGCCGGCCATGTGGCCATGGCGGAGCACGTGCTCGGCCATCGACTGGCCGACCATGTGCTGGTGATCCCGAATTGGCGGTCGCCTTGGCGCGACGCCCCGCTGGCCGGTCCGGATGACCGGCTTCAGATGTGCCGTCTGGCCTTCGCCGATCAGCCGGAAGTGACGATCGATGCGCGCGAAATCGCCGGCGGGCGCCCGGCGTTCACGGTCGAGACGCTCGCCGAACTGGCGCGCGAACGCCCCGCCGACCGGCTCCGTTTGCTGATCGGCGGCGACCATCTGGCGACTTTCCGGCAATGGCGCGATTCCGAGCGTATTCTCGAACTGGCGGAGCTCATCGTGCTGGACCGTGCCGGTGCCACCGCCGCCGAGGCGACGGCGGCCGCTTCGGCGCTGCCTGCGCAGCGACTGGTGATGGCGCCCGCGTTCGACCACGCGGTGTCCGCCAGCGCTGTTCGTGCTATGTTGATGGCCGGCGTACGGCCCGGCGCGATGCTGCCGCCCGCCGTGTCCGCGTATATCGAAAGCCACCGCCTGTACCGGTCCGCCTGATCCGGCCCGGCACGCCACCGCCGCGAAAGGTCGCGCCCGTGTCGCTCATCCTCGTCGACGGATCCGCACTGGTCTACCGGTCGCACTACGCGTTCGCCGGCCGGCCGCTGACGTCCCCGACGGGCGAGGCGACCTCGGTGGTCTTCGGTTTCTGCAATTCCGTGCTGGCCCTGGTCGAGACGCGCCGACCGGAACGGCTGGCGATCGTCTTCGACCGCAAAGGCAGGAACTTCCGCCACGAGATGTACCCGGCGTACAAGGCCCACCGCAAACCCATGCCGCCGGAACTGGCGGAGCAGTTGCCGCGCCTGCACGAACTGCTGGCCGCGTGGGGCGTGCCCGTGCTCGGCGAGGACGGCGTCGAGGCGGACGATGTGATCGCCACGGTGGCGGCGCGGTCATCGGCGCGCGGCGACACGGTGTGGCTGTACAGCGGCGACAAGGACTTCCTGCAACTGCTGGACGAACGCGTGGGCATCCTCAAGCCCGGAAAGCGCGGCGACGAGATCGTCGAGATCACCGCCGACACGGTCCGTCGCGACTACGGGCTGGAGCCGGCGGCGCTGATCGATGTCTTCGCGCTGGCCGGCGACAAGGCGGACAACATCCCCGGCGCGCCGGGAGTCGGCGACAAGACAGCCCTGAAACTGATCCAGGAGTTCGGGACCCTCGATCATCTGCTGGCCGAACTCGAGGCCAGCAAGCTGAGCCCGCGCCTCAAGCGCGTGATCGGCGACAACCGCGAGCAGGTGCTCCTGTCGCGGGATCTGTTCCGCATCCGGAACGACGTGGCGATGGATCTGGCCCTCGATGCATTGGGCACCGTCCTGCCCGTCGGTCCGGAGGTGTCGGCGCTGCTCGGGCAACTGGGTCTGCGCCGCGTGCAGAACCAGGCGGCGAAACTGGCGGCGGGCGCGTCCGCGGGCCCGGACGTGACGGCGGCCGCCGCGGCCCCGTCGAAGCCCGCTGCAACGGCGTCGCCCAAAGCTGCGGTTCCGAATGCCGCGCACGACGAAGAGACCGCCGGACAGCCGGCGGAATCGTCCTGGGCCGAGCGCTGCCGCGACCGCGGCTATGCGCGGCTGGACGACGACCAGGCACTGGCTGACTGGCTCGCGCGGCTGGACCCCGAAGCGGCCCTGGCCGTGGACACGGAAACCGACAGCCTGCGCGCCGAGAGCTGCCGGCTGGTCGGGATCAGCCTGGCGGGCGCTGCGCGCGACGGTGCGCCGCTGCCGCCGGCGTATATCCCGGTGCGCTGGCGCGATGCCGGGTCGGGTCCGGCCGCGGCGGGTTCGCTGTTCCCGGAGGGCCGCGAGCACGACCGACTGGCTGCCGTGGCGTCGAGGCTGGGTCCGGTTTTCGCGGCGCCAACGCTGAAGGTGGGGCAGAATCTCAAGTACGACGAATGGGTCCTGATCCGGCACGGCCTGCCGCTGTCGGGCCCGCGCTTCGACACCATGCTGGCTGCCTACGTGCTGGACCCGGGTCGGCGCTCGCACGGCCTGGACGATCTGGTGGGCGAGCATCTGGGCCATCGGATGATGCCGTACGAAGAACTCTTCGAACGCGGCGACAAGCGGCGCGACATCCTGGCCGTCGATCCCTGGCGACTGGCCCTGTATGCGGCCGAGGACGCGGATTACACGCTGCGTCTGCACGCGTGCCTGGCGCCTCAGCTGGACGAAGCCGGATTGCGCGGACTGTTCGCCGACCTGGAGATGCCGGTGTCGGCCGTGCTGTTGCGCATGGAACGCAACGGCATCCGGCTGGACCGGGCCTTCCTGGGCACGCTGCGCAGGCGTTTCGAGCAGGAGCTGACGGCGCTTCAGAAGCGGATCGTGGAACTCGCGGGCGAGGACTTCAACGTCAACAGTTCCCAGCAGCTGGCGGTCATCCTGTTCGACAAACTGAAGCTGACGCCGATCAAGAAGACGTCGACCGGCTGGAGCACGGACGTCTCGGTGTTGAGCGTACTGGCCGAGGAACACGAACTGCCGGCCGTGATCCTCGAGTACCGGCAGGTGGCGAAGCTGCAGAGCACGTACGTCGAGACGCTGCCGCTGCTGGCCGACGTACGCACTGGGCTCATCCACACCTCGTACAACCAGGCCGTGGCCGCCACCGGACGTCTGTCGAGTTCGGACCCCAATCTGCAGAACATCCCCATCCGCACCGAGCTCGGCCGCCAGATCCGCCGCGCCTTCGTGCCGAGGAATCCGGATCACCTGTTCCTGTCGGCAGACTACTCGCAGGTCGAGTTGCGGCTGCTGGCCCATCTGGCCGATGATCCAGGGCTCCAGGCCGCCTTCCGTGAAGGCGCCGATGTGCACCGCCGCACCGCGGCGCTGATCGCCGGGATCGCCGAGTCCGAGGTGACCGCCGAGATGCGTGGCCGGGCCAAGGCGATCAATTTCGGCGTCATCTACGGCATGGGCGCCCGCGCACTGGCCCGGCAGATCGGCGTCACGGTGAAGGAAGCGTCGGCTTTCATCGACCGGTACTTCGCCACCTATCCCGGGGTTCGGCGATTCATCGAGACTACGCGCGAGGAGGCCCGCCGCCGCGGCTGGGTCCTGACCATGCTGGGCCGGCGGCGCCTGCTGCCGGACATCACCTCGGCGGACCCGCGCACGAGGGCTTTCCAGGAACGGGTTGCCGTCAACACACCCATCCAGGGCACGGCGGCCGACCTGATCAAACTGGCGATGCTGCGCATCCAGTCCGCGCTCGACGCCGGTGACACCGGCGCGCTGCTGCTGCTGCAGGTGCACGACGAACTGGTGCTGGAGGTGCCGCGCGCGCGGATCGACGAGGTCACGGAACTGGTGCGCGAGGGCATGGAGGGCGCCCTGTCCCTGAAGGTGCCGCTCGTCGTGGACATCCACACGGGAGCCGACTGGGCCGAGGCGCACGGATGAAGCGCTGGGCGGTCATCGGCCCCACGGGCGCCGGCAAGTCGGCCGTGACCGCCATGCTGGCCGCGCGCGGGGCCGTGGTCCTGGACGGCGATCGTCTCGGGCACGTGGTCCTGGACCGGCCGGAAGTCGTCGCGGCCGTGGCCGGACGCTTCGGCTCCGCCTGTGTCGTCGATGGCCGCGTGGACCGCGAGGCGCTGGGCCGGGTCGTGTTCGCGAACCCGGGCGCGCTGGCTGCGCTCGACGAGATCACGCACGGGCCGCTGTGCGAACTCATGGAACACGAACTGGCGGCGCTGGACGGATCCGGGACCGCTCTTGCCGTCCTGGAAGCGGCCGTGTATTTTCGCTTGCCGGCCCCTCCGCGGATGGATCTGGTGGTGGCCGTCCTGGCCGACCCGCGGACGCGGGCCCTGCGTCTGGCCGCCCGGACGGGTTTGAACCCGGAGGCGGCGCTGGCGCGCGTGCGCGCGCTGTCCCACCTGGCCCCGGACTGGGCCCGCGCCGATCTGACGATCCACAATGACGGGGGACCCGAAGAACTGGCCGCGGCGGTCGACCGCCTGTGGTCCGCGCACGCCCCCTGAACCGCCGACGCCCTGGCGTCGGGAAGGAGCCTGTCCGCCGTGAAGGAGATCATCGACCGCCTCGACGCGGCCCTGGCCCGCCTGGCCACGCTCAAGGAGGGGCTTTGACTTCGACAACCTGCTGTCCGAGCTGAACGAGCTCGAGGCGAAGCAGGGCCAGCCCGGCTTCTGGAACGATCAGGAAGCGGCCAAACTCGTGGTCGGCCGCGTGCGGACGCTGAAGCAGTGGACGCACCCGCTGGCGACCGCGATGGCGCGCGGCGAGGAACTGCAGATCCTGGCCGGGATGGCGGCCGAGGAAAACGACACCGATGCGTTCGCCGAGGTGACCGCGGGCGTGGCCGAACTGGAAAAGGCGGTCGAGAAGATCGACTTCCAGTTCCTGCTCAGCGGCGAAGCCGACGAGCGCGGCGCCGTGCTGGAAATCCACCCGGGAGCCGGCGGTACCGAGAGCCAGGACTGGGCGCAGATGCTGCTGCGCATGTACACCCGCTACATCGACGCATCCGGCTGGAAGTACCAGACGCTGGACCTGCAGGCGGGAGAGGAAGCCGGCATCAAGAGTGCGGTCCTCGAGATCGACGCGCCGTTCGCGTTCGGCTATCTCAAGAGCGAATCGGGTGTGCATCGCCTGGTGCGTATTTCGCCGTTCGACGCGCAGAAGCGGCGACACACGTCGTTCGCCTCGGTCTTCGTCTACCCGCTGGTCGAGGACGACATCTCCGTCGAGATCGATCCGGGCGACCTGCGCATCGATACCTACCGGGCGCAGGGCGCCGGCGGGCAGCACGTGAACAAGACCGACAGCGCCATCCGCATCACGCACGAGCCGACGGGTATCGTGGTGTCCTGTCAGAGCGAACGCAGTCAGCACCGCAACCGCGAGAGCGCGATGACGATGTTGAAGGCGAAGATGTACGCGCGCCTGATGGCCGAGAAGCAGCGCGAGCGCGACGCGGTCGAAGCGGAGAAGATGGAGGCTGCCTGGGGCAGCCAGATCCGTTCCTACGTGCTGCAGCCCTACACCAAGGTGAAGGACCATCGCACGGATCACGAAACGGGCAACGCCACCGGCGCGCTCGACGGCGATCTGGACGGGTTCATCGATGCCTATCTGCGCTGGCAGGGCGCGCGCAACCGTTGAAAAGTTGACAGAGCGACCGTGGATCCACTGGGCGCGGACCTCCGCGCCGCCGGGAGGCAGCCTTGACCGATCGCGACAACCAGACGCCGGCCGACCAGGCCGCATCGGCCGACGACGCGAACCAGCCCGCGGAGGGCACCGCGGCGTACCACCACCTCATCGAGGGCCGCCTCGAGAAGATGCGGGAACTGGGCCGCTCGGTGGATCTGTATCCGTACGCCTACGAACGCACGCACACCAGCGAGCAGGTGCGCGCGCAGGAGGAGGCCTTGATCGCCGCCGGCGCCACGGTCCGCGTACCCGGTCGCCTCATGACCAAGCGGGGCACCGGCAAGACCCTGTTCGCGCCCGTCCAGGACGAGTGGGGCCGGATCCAGGCCTATTTCCGGCTGGACGGTCTGGGTGAGGAGCGCTTCCAGCGGATCGTGAAGCTGATCGACATCGGCGACTGGATCGGGGTCGAAGGCACGCTGTTCCGCACCCGCACGGGCGAACTGACCATCCAGGTGACGGACTACACGTTTCTGGCCAAGGCTGTCCGCCCGCTGCCGGAGAAGTACCATGACCTGAGCCTGGAACTGAAAAGCCGGCGGCGGCATCTCGACCTGGCGATGAACCTCGACAGCCGTGAACGCTTCAAGAAGCGGAGCGCGATCATCACCGAGATCCGGGCCTTCTTCGCCTCCGAGGAGTTTCTGGAGGTGGAGACGCCCGTCCTGCAGCCGCTGTACGGCGGCGCCACGGCGCGCCCCTTCACGACGCACCACAACGCGCTGGACACCCGGTTGTACCTGCGGATCGCGGACGAACTCTACCTGAAGCGCCTGATCATCGGCGGCCTCGAACGCGTCTACGAGATCGCCAAGGATTTCCGGAACGAAGGCATGGACCGCACGCACAACCCCGAGTTCACCATGCTCGAGTGCTACGCGGCGTGGTGGGACTATCACGGGATGATGGATCTGACCGAACGGCTCCTGCGCCGGCTGGCGCAGCGGTTCGGCCAGGACGGTGTGCTCACCTACGGCGGGCAGGAGCTGGACTTCAACCGCCCGTTCGCCCGGGTGCGTTTCATGGATGCGCTGGCCGAGCGCACCGGCGTCGACCTGATGGCCCTGGACGACGCGCAGGTGGCCGAGCTGGCGCGCCGGCACGGCATCGAGCCGCGCAAGGGCATGGGCCGCGACAAGATCCTGGACGCGCTGTTCGGTGAACTGGTCGAGCCCGGGCTGACGCAGCCGACCTTCGTCATGGACCATCCGCAGGAACTGTCGCCGTTGGCCAAGGCGCACCGGGAGACGCCCGGGCTGGTCGAGCGGTTCGAACTGTTCTGCGCCGGCTTCGAGGTCGCCAACAGCTTCTCCGAGCTGAACGATCCTCTCGAGCAGCGTCGGCGTTTCGAGTCGCAGAAGGCCCTCATGGACGCCGGCGACGAGGAAGCGCAGCAACTGGACGAGGAATTCCTGATGGCGATGGAACAGGGCATGCCGCCGACCGGCGGCATGGGCATGGGCATCGACCGGCTGGTGATGCTGCTCGTGGACACGAACAACATCCGCGACGTGCTGCTGTTCCCCGCCATGCGCCCGGAGCGGACGGGCGGCGACGCCTGATATGCAGTTCGCTGCCTACATTGCGCGCCGTTATCTGCGCAGCCGCCGTCACAGCCGGTTCCTCAACCGCGGCAGCGTGACGGCCATCCTCGGCATCGCCATCGGGGTCGCGGTCCTGAACGTGACGCTGGCGGTGATGAACGGTTTCCACGCCGAGATGCGCCGCACCTTCGTCGAGAACATGCCGATGATCTCGATCATCACCAGCCGCCCGGAGGGCTTCGGCCCGCTGGGCGAGGTGATGGACAGCGTCGCCGACGTGCCCGAGGTGGTGGGCGTGGCGCCGTTCATCCGCCAGGAGGTGCTGGTCTCTTCGCCGCGAACCGCGGGCCCGCCGCGGCCGCAGGCGGCCGTGGTCTGGGGCGTGGAGCCGGATCTGGTGGATGCGGTCCAGCCGTTGAGCCGCTACCTGCGGCCGGATCCGGCCATTCTGGGCGCGCTGTCGGGAGGTACCGTGCCGCGCGTGATCCTGGGCACGGAACTGGCGGCGAATGTCTATGCGGCGATCGGCGACACGGTCATCCTGACTTCGGTCAACGAGGAACTCGACCTGGAGGACATCCGCCCGGTCAGCGCCCGTTTCGTGGTGGTCGGCTTCTTCGAAACGGGCATGTACGAGTTCGACAGCCGTTTCGTGTACGGCTCGCGAGAAGGTGTGGGCGCTTTTCTCGGCTACCCGCCAGACGGGGCCTCGATGCTTGGCGTGAAGGTGTCCGACCTGATGCGCGCCGATCGGGTGGCCGACGCGCTGGGAACCATGCTCGGTCGCGACTTCTACGCAACCGACTGGATGGCGCTGAACGAGAACCTGTTCCAGTGGATCAAGCTCGAGAAGATCATCATGGTCGTGTTGCTGGGGATGATCATCCTCATCGCCGGGTTCAACATCGTCGGGATCCTGACCATGATGGTCGGCGAGCGCCGGCGCGAGATCGGCATCCTTCTGGCGATGGGCGCCCGTCGCGGGCAGGTGATGGGCATCTTCCTGCTCAATGGCCTGTGGCTCGGCGCCGTCGGGATCTTCTTCGGCAGCGCCATCGGCCTGGCCGGCATCTGGTACCTGCACGCCCACGGGGTGCGGCTGCCGGGCGATGTGTATTTCGTGGACCATATCCCGGTGCTGCTGCAGTGGACCGATTTCGGTCTGATCGCCGGGGTCAGCCTGTTCATGACCTTGCTGGCGGGATTCTGGCCGAGTTGGGAAGCGTCGAACCTCGAGCCGATGGACATCATCCGCTATACCTAGGAAAGGGCGCGTCAGTTCATGTCCGAGCCGCTGAAAGCCGATGGGCCGCTCCTGGAAGCGAAGGGGCTCTGGAAGTCGTTCCGCCGCGCCGAGAGCACCGTCGACGTGCTGCGCGGCGTGGATTTCCGCCTGGAATCCGGGAGCACCGCCTCGATCACCGGACGCAGCGGCAGCGGCAAGAGCACCCTGCTGAACATCCTGGGCGGGCTCGACATGCCGAGTTCGGGACAGGTGCTGGCCGAGGGCCGGCCGCTGGCGACCGATGACCGCGTGGCGCGCGAGCGCTGGCGGGCCCGCGGCGTGGGCTTCGTGTTCCAGTTCCATTTCCTGCTGCCCGATTTCACCGCGCTGGAGAATCTGCTGGTGCCGGTGCGGAGCCTGGGGCCCGTCGCGGCGGCCGACCGGCAGCGGGCCCTGACGTTTCTCGACCACATGGGGCTGGCCGACCGCGGCCATCATCTGCCGGGCGAGTTGTCGGGCGGCGAGCAGCAGCGGGTCGCGGTCGCGCGCGCCTTCATGAACCGGCCTCGCGTGGTGCTCGCGGACGAGCCTTTCGGCAACCTGGATGACGAGATCGGCGCCCGCCTGGGCGATCTGCTGTTCGCCCTGCACCGGCAGGAGAACGTCGGTCTGGTGTTGGTGACGCACGACCAGTCGCTGGCTGCGCGTGCTGACTGCCGTTGGCGCCTGGAAGACGGGCTGCTGGTGGCGGCGGAAGGTGTTCGCGCATGAAGTGCCATCGCTGCGGAGCGCGCGAAGCCAGCGTGCACTGGCAGGAAATCACCGGCGAGACGCGTCACAGCGTGTGGCTGTGCGCCGATTGCGCGGCGATCGGCGAGAGGGAACCTGCGGCCGCGACGGCGCCGGCGCCGCTGGTCTCGTTCCTGGGCAGCGGCCTCGGGACAGCTGCCGGCACGGTGACCACCTGCCCGGGGTGCGGCACGACGAGCGAGGACGTTCGGCGCGACAATCGCCTGGGCTGCGCGCAGTGCTACACCGTTTTCCGGAGCACCTTGCTGCCCCTTCTGGCGCGGTTCCATCGTCACGTTTCGCACGTGGGCAAGGTGCCCGGCGGCGCCCTGCCGGCAACCCGGCTGGCGGAGATCACGCGCCTGCGCCTGAGCCTGACCAAGGCCGTCGCGGCCGAGGAGTTCGAGCGCGCGGCGGGTCTGCGCGACCGGTTGCGCGAACTCGAGGACAATGCCGCGCCTGATGCCGGAGGCGGCTCATGAGCGGCTCGTTGGGCGAGCTTGCGGCCTGCGACGCGGCCTGGCTGGACGGCGACGGGCCGCAGGCGGACATCGTCCTGGCGACACGGGCGCGCCTGGCCCGGAATCTGGCCGGGTTCCCGTTCCCGCACCGCGCGGGTCCGGCCGAGCTGGCGACGATCAGTTCCGATCTGGGACGCCAGGTTCTTCGATTGAAGGGAATGGCCGACGGCTGGTCGGTGGACGTGGGCGCCTGCGAGCCCCGATCGCGCCAGGTGCTGCGTGAGAAATTGCTGGCCGGCGCCGATCTCCTGCTGACGCCGGAACACCGGGCGCTCGTCGCGGGGCGGGATCTGCGTCACGTCGCACTCCTCAATGCCGAGGACCATCTTCAACTGTGCGCCTGGCGCTCGGGTTTCGCGCCCGGCGAAACCCTGGCTGCGGTGCTGGCGATGGACGACGCCCTCGGCGGCGCTTTCGAGCCGGCCTTCAGCGAGGACTGCGGGTATCTGACGTCGTCGCCCGGAAACGTCGGCACGGGGCTCAGGTTGACCGCCGTTCTGCATCTGCCCGGTCTGGTCATGGCCGACGAGATCGACAAGGTGCTCAACGCCATGCGGCAGCTCGAATTCGGCGTCCGCGGTCTGGCCGGCGAAGGCCGCACGGTCCGCGGCGCGCTGTTCCGGATCGGGAACCTCACCACGCTCGGGCGGGACGAGTCCGAGATCGCCGAGGACTTCGCCGTCCATGTCGGCAAAGTGATCCTCTACGAACGCGCGGCCCGCGAACTTCTGGTGGGGCGAGACCGGCGGGCTCTGGAGGACCTGGCCTGGCGAGGCCTGGCCACGCTCGGAACCGCCCGTCTCATGACGACGCAGGAGACCTGGGATTGCCTGTCGCACGCCAGGCTGGGCGCGGGCCTTGATCTGATCCCCGGCCGCGACTGGTCGGTCTACAACCGGCTCCTGGTGCGCCACCAGGGCGCGCATCTCGAACTGGCGGCCGGGCGTGCCCTGGACAGCCGCGGGAAAGCGGCCGCCCGGGCCGACCTGCTGCGGGAACATTTTGCCGCCCGTTGACCTTCCGGGGCGCGACAGCTTCGCCCGTTTCCACCGTTGTTCGTAAAGTTCCCCCTGAAAACGGCGAAAACGCCATGTCGGGGCGGATCGCGCCAAGGCCCGGAAATTGCCATGCGCCAACGGGCGCAGCGTCCGAGGCCGGTGTAGCGTCCACCCGGCGAGTCCAGTATATTCTGCACCAGCATCCGGCCGCGCCAGGGTCTGCACCCCGCGCGCGGGCGGTTTCCGGAAGCGGCGAACGGAGGCGCGCGGCATGAATGACCGTTTTACCCAGCGAGTGCGAAAGGTCCTGTTTCTGGCCCGCGATGAAGCGGGCAGGCTTCAGCACGACTACATCGGGACCGAACATCTCCTGCTCGGCATCATCCGCGAGGGCGAGGGCGTGGCTGCGAACGTGCTGCGACGTCTGAATCTGGAGTTCGACCGCATCCAGAAGGCGATCGAGGATTCGGTGACCGCGCCCATGGGCCCGGTCAGCATCGGCGAAGTGCCTTTCACGCCGCGCGCGAAGAAGGTGCTGGAGCTTTCGATCGACGAGGCCCGCCTGCACAACCACAACTACGTGGGAACCGAACACCTGCTGCTGGCGCTGATCCGCGAAGGCGAGGGTGTGGCGGCGCGCGTGCTGCGCGAACTGGGCGCCGATCACGAGACGGTCAAGCGCGAGGTCATGAAGGCCCTGGGTGGAGGCGACGCGGCGGGGCCGGTGGCCGGCGACGCGCGCAAGCGCAAGGCAGCGCGCAAGAAGGAGAACTCGGTCCTCGAGCAATTCGGGCGCAACATGACCGACATGGCGCGCGAGGGCAAGCTGGACCCGACCATCGGCCGTGCGCGGGAGATCGACCGCTGCATCCAGATCCTCAGCCGCCGCAAGAAGAACAACCCGGTCCTGATCGGTGAACCCGGCGTCGGCAAGACGGCCATCGTCGAGGGTTTCGCGACCCGGATCGTCGAAGGCAATGTCCCGGCGCTGCTGCGTGACAAGGAGATCGTTTCTCTCGATCTGGCGAGCGTGGTGGCCGGCACCAAGTATCGCGGCCAGTTCGAGGAGCGCCTCAAGCAGATCATGGCCGAGATCCGCGAGAATCCCGATGTGATCCTGTTCATCGACGAATTGCACACGATCGTCGGAGCGGGCGGCGCCGAGGGCGCCATCGACGCTTCGAACATGCTGAAACCGGCCCTCAGCCGGGGCGAGATCCAGTGCGTGGGCGCCACCACGATGGACGAATACCGGAAGTTCATCGAGAAGGACGGCGCGCTCGAGCGGCGCTTCCAGCCGGTGCTGGTCAACCCGCCCAGCGAGGAGGAGGCCGTCCAGATCCTGTTCGGCCTGCGCGACAAATACGAGTCGCACCACCACGTGACCTACGACGACGACGCCATCAGGGCCACGGTCTACCTGTCGAACCGGTACATTTCCGGGCGATTCCTGCCGGACAAGGCCATCGACGTGCTGGACGAATCGGGCAGTCGCGCGCGCCTGAGCCAGACCGTCGTGCCGCCCGACCTGCGCGAGATCGAGAAGCGCATCGAGGGCGTCATTTCCGAGAAGGAATCCTCGATCCAGGCGCAGGAGTTCGAGCGGGCGGCCGGATTCCGCGACGAGGAGAAGGAGCTCAAGAAGAAGCTCCAGGACCTCAAGCAGAACTGGACCGGCGAGGGGACGGAGGCGATCACGCGGGTGGATCAGAAGCTGATCTGCCGCGTCATCGCGGACATCACGGGCATCCCGGTGTCCGAGGTCGAGGAAGAGGAAACGAACAAGCTGCTGCGGATGGAGGAAGAGCTCGGCAAGTGGGTGATCGGGCAGGACGAAGCCGTGACCGCCGTGTCGAAGGCGATCCGGCGCAACCGCGCCGGGCTGCGCGATCCGCGGCGTCCGATCGGTTCATTCATCTTTCTCGGGCCCAGCGGGGTCGGCAAGACCGAGGTGGCCCGGCGCCTGACCGAGTTCCTGTTCGGCGACCAGGCGTCGCTGATCCGCGTGGACATGTCCGAGTACATGGAAAAGCACTCCGTCAGCCGTCTGGTGGGCGCGCCGCCGGGATATGTCGGCTACGACGAGGGCGGCATGCTGACCGAGAAGGTACGGCGCAAGCCGTATTCGGTGATCCTGCTCGACGAGATCGAGAAGGCTCATCCGGACGTCTACAACATCCTGCTGCAGGTGCTGGATGACGGACAGCTGACCGACAGCTTCGGCCGCACGGTCGACTTCCGCAATGCGGTGCTGATCATGACCAGCAACGTGGGCAGCCGGAAGACCCACGGCATCCGTGGCGTGGGCTTCGGCTCCGACGAAGCCGACCACAACAACCAGCGGGTGCAGGGGAACATCGACTCGGATCTGCGCAAGACGTTCAGTCCCGAGTTCCTGAACCGCATCGACGAGATCATCACATTCAAGGCGCTCGACCGCGAGGACATCACCCAGATCGTGGACATCCTCCTGGCCGATGTCAGCAACCGCCTGAAGAACCTGGAGATCGAGTTCGATTTCACGAGGGCCTGCAAGGACTTCCTCTGCGAGGTGGGGTTCGATCCGCAGTTGGGGGCGCGCCCCCTGCGGCGGGCGATCCAGAAGCATGTCGAGGATCCTCTCAGCGAGAAGCTCCTGCGGGGCGAGGTGGCCAGCAAGAGCCGCATGGTCATCGGCGTCAAGAGCGGCAAACTGTCGTTCAAGAGCGAACCCCGCGAAGAGGTCCCGACTCCCTGACGGGCGGACCGGCGGCATGGTGCAGTGCGGCGGCGCCCCGGGAGGGGCGCCGCCTCTCTTTTTGCCCCGGACGAGAATTGGGCTTTGGACGGCGCGCGGCGTCCCCTATCTTGGGGCCTCCGTGGCGCGGGAACTCGATTCGGCGTCGCGGGTTGGAGGGGCGTGCAGTCGGTCCGACCCCGGCCACGCGCCCTGCCCTCGAGGACCTTGCACATTGTGGGTCGTGGCTGCCGGTGCTAGACTGCCGCCGCTGTTTCTCCCAACCCGACGATGGGGAGCCCCTTGCCTGACCTGAATCGCCTGTTGCGCCCGCGGCTGGCCGCTCTCGTGGTGGCCTGCGCGCTGTCGCTGCCCGGGGCCGGCGCGGCCGTCGCCGCCGAGGCGCCCACCATCCATGCGATTGACGTGGTCGGTGCGCTGACGGTCGGTCCGCAGCAGGTACGGGCCTGGTCCGGCCTGACCGAGGGCGGTCTCCTGACCTCTGACCTGGCCGGCGAGGCCATCCGCAAACTTTTCGCCACCGGCAAGTTCGCCGATGTCTACATCTACCGGCAGGACGAGGTCGACGGGACGCGCCTGGTCATCAACCTGCGCGAGTTCCCGCGGGTGCGGAGCATCAATTTCCGCGGGAACGACAAGGTCAAGGAGAAGGACCTCCGCGAGGCGTTCCCGGTCAACATCGGCCAGTTCTCCAACCCGGCCGCCGTCCGCCGCGACCTGCAGCCCCTGCGCGACCTGTACTACGAGAAGGGCTACTATAACGTCGAGGTGACGACCGACTCGACGGTTGTCGACGCCAACAACATGGAGGACCTGGTCGTCTCGATCACCGAAGGCAGCCAGGTCAAGGTCGAGTCCATCTCGTTCATCGGGAACAAGCAACTGCAGTCGGACGACCTGCGCGGAGCGATGAAGCAGGGCACGACCGGATTCCTGCGCAGCGGTTCGTTCAAAAAGAAGCAGTTCGAAGACGATCAGGAACTGCTGATCACCTACTGCCGGAACCACGGCTTCCTCGACGCGGCCATCACGGATACGCAGCTGAACTTCCGGGAGGGGCGCGAGCGCCTGGATATCGTGGTGGAGCTGAACGAGGGCGAACAGTATTTCGTCGGCGACGTCCGCTGGCAGGGGAACACGGTCCTGGACGACCTGGCGGTGGCCGACCGGATCCTCCTTCAGAAGGGTCGCGTCTTCAAGGAGGACGAATACCTCCTGACCCTCGACGACCTGCAGCAGGTCTACGCCGACAGGGGCTACATCTACATCACGGTCGAGCCGAAGCGCGACATTGACGGCCGGAACGTCAACGTGACGTTCAGTTTCATCGAAGGCCGCCCTGCCAAGATCCGCGACATCACGGTGTCAGGCAACACCAAGACGCACGACAACGTGATCCTGCGGGAACTCACCATCTTCCCCGGCGAGACGTTCAGCAACTCGAAGATCCGCTCCACGATGCGCGACATCTTCCAGACCGGCTTCTTCGAGGATGTGCAGCCGGACATCCAGCCGGTGGCCAGCGGCGACGTGGACATGGCGCTGAAGGTCAAGGAAAAGCAGACCGGCCAGTTCATGTTCGGCATGTCCTACAGCGCCGAGACCGCCGCCAGCGGCTTCATCCAGGTCGCCGAGACGAATTTCCGCGGCAAGGGGCAGAATCTGGGCCTGACCTGGCAGTTCGGGACGCGGCGCCGCTATCTGGACATCAGTTTCACCGAGCCCTGGTTCCGCGGCACGCCGACCCTGGTGGGCGTCGATATCTTCGACCGCTTCCAGTACAACTACGACGACTTCTACGAGAGCCGCGTGCGGGGCTTCAACGCGAGGGTCGGACGCCGGTTGCCCGGTACGCGCTTCAGCCGGGTCGGTCTGCGCTACGAATTGTCGCAGACCCGACTGGACAATTTCGCCGCCAGTTACGTCAAGTACCTGGACGATCTGGAACGGTCGCTGGGAACGAGCGACCTGCCCTGGCAGCGCCTCGACCAGGTCGACTGGCCGCAGTCCAAGAGCAGCGTGCAGGTCTCGTTCAACCGCAATTCGACGGACAGCCCCTTCTTCCCGACGACGGGTTCGAAGACGAGCTACACCTTCGAGTACGCCGGCGGTCCGTTCGGGGGGCAGATCCAGTTCCAGGAGCACATGCTCGAGCATTCCTTCTACAACAAGCTGCCCGGCGGCTTCGCTCTGCATCTGCGCGGATTCTTCGGCCTGATCCATGGGCTGCACTCCGCCGACGGGGTGCCGGACTGGGAGCGCTACCGCCTGGGCGGGAACCGGCGGCTGCCCCTGCGCGGGTACAAGGACCTTGAGGTCGTGCCGAGGGGCAATCCGAGTTTCATCGGCGGACGCTTCTTCACGATCTTCAACACGGAGATGCTCTACGCCTTGACCCCGGCGGTCCATATGCTCACCTTCCTGGATATGGGAGACGTCTGGAACAGCTTTTCCCAGGCCGATATGTCCGATCTGAGGAAGGGCGCGGGCTTCGGCATCCGGGTCGAGGTTCCCATGATGGGCAATATCGGGTTCGACTACGGTTATGGGTTCGACCGGGTCGGTGGTCCGGCCTGGGAACCCCACTTCACGATCGGCAACTTCTTCTAGGCGATGGCCCTGACAAGGGTCGGCGACGGAGGCACGCAATGTTTGGGACCAAGACGATTCGGTTGGCACTGGTGGCGGGCGCTTTGCTGGCGGCGGGAGTGGCCGGCGCGGCCGAGTTGAAGCCACTGGCGATCATCGATTCGGCGCGGATCGCCGAGGAATACGAGGCGGCGCGCGACGCGCAGGAGCAGTATCAGAAATTCATCCGCGAACTCGAACGTGAAGTCGCGGACAAGGAAAAGGCGTTGACCGCCCTCATGGAGGAGATCGACAGCCAGAAGCTGCTGCTCGGTCAGGATGCGCTGGCCACCAAGACGCAACAGTTCGAGCGGCAGCGCGCGGAGTACTTCCAGTTCCGCGAGTCGATCGATCAGCGGGCCGAAGCCGAGTACAAAACCCGGATCCAGCCGATTCTCGACCAGGTCAAGACCATCGTCGAACGCCTGGGCAAGGAGCGTAATTACGGCCTGATCCTGGATTCGGCCGCCGTTTCGGTGTTGTACGTGAATCCTGAATTCGACCTGACCAACGACGTGCTGCAGTCCCTGGTGCGGGGCGACAAGTAGCTCGCGGGCGCCCCGCGGCCCCGGTTTGGGGTTGACAGGCGGGGCGGCGGCGCGGAAATTGGCAACGGTCATGTTCTGAAGCGCTTAGCCCCTCGCCAGGCCGGTGGGGGGCGGTTGCTTAGAAGGAACGTCGCTCAGAAGGAACGTCGCTCAGAAGGAACGTCGCTCAGAAGGAACGTCTTGGGACAGCCGATGCGCTTGAGCGAAGTTGCCGGGCTGCTCGGGGGGCGCTGGCGCGAGGGAGCGGACCCGTGGATCACGGGTGCGGCCTCGCTGGCCGACGCGGGCCCGGGTGACCTTTGCTTCGTTGCCGGGCCCGAACGGCTGGCCGATGCCGAAGCCAGCCGGGCCGAGGCTTTTCTGGTCGGTCCCGGTGTCGAACTGGCGCGGCCCGCCATCGAGGTCGAACGTCCGTACGAAGCGTTCGCCCGTTTTCTGGCGGGCTTGCTGCCGGATCCCGACCGCCTGTACCCTCCGGGCGTGCATCCGACCGCTGTCGTGGACCCGACAGCCCGGGTCGCCGCCAGATCGGTGGGTCCTTACTGCGTCGTGGGAGCCGGAGCCGAAATCGGCGAAGGATGCCGCCTGGCGCCGCATGTCACGATCGGATGCGATGCGCGTCTGGGGCGCGACTGTGTCCTTCACGCGCAGGTGACCGTGCGCGAGGGGTGTCGGCTGGGGGACCGGGTGACCGTGCACGCCGGGACGGTGATCGGCGCCGACGGTTTCGGTTACCTTCCGGGACCGCGCGGGATGCTGAAGATTCCCCAGGTCGGGATCGTCGAGATCGGGGACGACGTCGAGCTCGGTGCCTGCGTGACGATCGACCGGGCCACGACCGGGCGGACGGTGATCGGCGCCGGCAGCAAGCTCGACAACCAGGTGCACATCGCGCACAACGTGAAGATCGGGCGCAGCTGCGCCCTGAGTGCACAGACGGGGATCGCCGGCAGCAGCGTGCTCGGCGACGGGGTCGTGGCCGGCGGGCAGGTCGGCATCGGGGATCACCGCGTGATCGGCGACGGCGTGCGCATCGGCGCCCAGTCGGGCGTCACCCGTGATCTGGCGGCGGGCGCAACCGTCTTCGGCTGTCCGGCGCTGGATTTCCAGGAGTCGTTCCGCGATACGGCGGCGCTGCGGCGGCTGCCGGCGGCGCTTGCGCGACTGCGGACGCTGGAAAACCGACTGGCCGCGGCCGGGATCCCTGAAGATCCGAAGACACCGAAAGAACCGAACCGGGAGAAGTGACCGTTGCTTTGGCTTCAGCGCACTGTTGAACACGATGTGACCATCGAGGGTATCGGGCTGCATTCGGGCGCCCCGGCCCGGATGACGTTCCAGCCGGCGCCTCCCAATTCGGGACTCGTGTTCGTCGTGCCCGGCCCCAAGGGCGACGTCCGCATTCCGGCTCTGGTCGAGCACGCGGTGGCCGCGGCCGATCTGGTGCGGGCCACCACGCTGGTGTTCGAAGGAACGACCGTCCACACGGTCGAGCACGTGCTTGCCGCCCTGTACGGCATGGGGGTGACCAACTGCATCATCCGGCTGGAAGGCGGCGAGCCGCCGGTGGTCGGCTGCGCGAGCAGTCTGCCGTACGTCGAGATGCTCGACCGCGCGGGCGTGCGGGACCAGGGTCTGCCGGCGACGCTGTACAGGATCACGCGACCGGTGTCGCTGACGCTGGGCGACGCGGAGATCACGGCGACGCCCGCGGATGATTTCCGGGTCAGTTTCGAGATCGCCTACGATGACCCGCTGATCGGCCGGCAGTTTGCCGATTTCGAGGTGCGCCCCTGGATCTTCCGGAAGGAGATCGCGCCGGCCCGCACGTTCGCGATGATGCGCGACGTGGAAGGTCTGCGCGCGCAGGGCCTCGCGCTGGGCGGCAGCCTGGAGAACGCGCTGGTCTACAACAACGGGGTGCTCGAAGGCGGACAGTCCGCGCGTTTCACCGACGAGTGCGTTCGGCACAAGATCCTCGATCTGCTGGGCGACCTGGCGCTGCTGGGCATGCCGCTGCAGGGCCATGTGCACGCGCGCTTCGCCGGCCACGCGGCCAATGTCGAGTTCACACGGTTGCTGGCGAAGGCCGAGCGCCGGATGCCGCGGATCTACCCGCCGCGCGAGCCGAAGCACTGGGACATCGCCTCGATCATGGAGATCATGCCGCATCGGTATCCGTTCCTGCTCGTGGACCGGATCACCGAACTGGAACCTGGCAAGCGCGTCGTGGGCCTGAAGAACGTGACGATCAACGAACCGTTCTTCCAGGGCCACTTCCCGGGGCATCCGATCATGCCGGCGGTGCTGATCATCGAAGCCATGGCGCAGGTGGGCGGCGTGCTGCTGCTCAGCAGCGTGGAGGATCCACGAGGGAAACTGGTCTATTTCAGCGGCATCGACGCCGCACGCTTCCGGCAACCGGTTCTGCCGGGTGACCAGTTGCGTTTCGAGCTCGAACTGATCAAATTGCGCGGATCGTTGTGCAAGATGCGGGGGACTGGCTGGGTCGGCGACACGCTGGTCGCCGAGGCGGAATTGATGTCCACCATCGTGGATGCCTGAGCCGCGGACCCGAAGGAGGAGAGCGATGGACCCGGTGAAGATGAACAAGGTGGCCGGACTGCGCCCGGTGAACGAGCCCGAGATCCACCCCACTGCGGTGGTCGATTCCGGCGCGCGCCTGGGGCACAACGTGAAAGTCGGTCCGTACGCGCTCATCGGCCCGGACGTGGTCATCGGGCCCGACTGCGTGATCGGCTCGTCGGTGCTGCTTACCGGCCATGTGATCATCGGCAGCGGCAACCGGATCTTCCACGGCGCCGCGATCGGTTGCGAGCCGCAGGACAAGAAGTACCACGGCGAGACATCATACGTGGAGATCGGCGACAACAACGACATCCGCGAGTACTGCACGATCCATCCGGCGACGGGTGAGGGCGCGAGCACGCGCGTCGGCAGCGACAACCTGCTGATGGCGTACGTGCACATCGCGCACAACTGCCGTGTCCACGATCGCACCGTGCTGGCGAACGCCGTCAATCTGGCGGGACACGTCGAGATCGAGAGCCATGCCATCCTGGGCGGCATGACGCCGGTGCACCAGTTCGTGCGCGTGGGCGCCTACGCATTCGTGGGTGGTGGCAGCCGACTGCCGCAGGATGTGCCGCCGTTCATCAAGGTGGCGGGCAATCCCATCGAGGTCGCGGGCATCAACGCCATCGGCCTCAAGCGCGGCGGCTTCGGCGACGAGGATCTGCAGAATCTCAAGAAGGCCTATCGGCTGCTTTACCGTTCCGGGCTGAACGTCACGCAGGCGCTCGAGCGGATCACCGCCGACTGCCGGCTGACCCAGCACATCGAGGACCTGATGGCCTTCATCAGGCGCTCCGACCGGGGCATCGTCCGCTGAGGCGGCGGCCGGCGATCGGCGACCGGAAGGAACGAACGGTGAGCCGACCGGGCCAACGCCATATTTTCCTCTCCTGCGGTGAAGCCAGTAGCGACCGCTACGGTGCTCGCGTCGTGGCAGCCCTGCGGCGGCGCGAGCCCGGCCTGCGATTCAGCGCGTTGGGCGGTCCGCAACTGCAGGCTGCCGGCGTGGAGATCATCCAGCGCTCCGAGCCCGTGGCCGTCATGGGTGTCGGCGAGGTCGTACGCGCGCTGCCGGCCCTGCTCGCGGCGCGCCGTCGTGTCGACCGCCATCTGGCCCACGGCGGCATCGATCTTTTCCTGCCGATCGATTTTCCCGGTTTCAACGGACATCTCGCCGCCGGCGCGCGCCGCCGGGGCGTGCCGGTCTTCTGGCTGGTGGCGCCGCAGTTGTGGGCCTGGGGCGGCTGGCGCGCGGATTCGTTCCGCCGCCGGGTGGACCGACTGGGCACCATTCTGCCCTTCGAGACGGAATTCTTCCGCGAGCGGGGCTTCGAGGTCGAGCCGCTCGGCCATCCGCTGATGGACGACTACGCCGGCCGCTTCCCGTACGAGGCCCATCTGGCGCGGCGCGAGGAACGCCTCAACCAGCGCGATGGTCCCCTGACGATCGGACTGTTGCCCGGCAGCCGTCGGCAGGAACTGGCGGCGCTGCTGCCGGTGCTGAAGGTCACGAGCCAGGCCATCACCGCGCATCTCGGCGGCCGCGAGGTGCGGTTCGTGCTGAGTCTGGCACCCGGAGTGGACCGCCCGTGGGTCGAGTCCGTGTTCAACGCAGCGGTGGAGTTCAGCGAAGAGCCGCTGCCGGTCCTGCTGCCGCGTCTGGATCTGGCCCTGGTCTGCAGCGGCACCGCCAGCCTGGAAGCGGCGCTGGCTGGTGTGCCGCACGAGATCGTGTACCGGACAGGCCCCGTGACCGCTTTCGTGGGACGCCGCCTGCTGAAGGCGCCGCACATCGGCCTTGCCAATCTCGTGCTCGACCGGCGCTTCGTGCGCGAGCACGTGCAGGACGATGCCAGCCCGCTGCCGCTGGCGCGGGAACTCCTCAGCTGGCTGGCGCGACCCGCCGAACGGCAGTCGTTCTACGCCGATGTCCGGCGGCTGCGGCAGGCCTGCGGCTCTCCCGGGGCCTGGGAGCGCGCGGCCGACGCCGCTTTGAAGCTGCTGGACGGCGACCGGCGGCCGACCGGGCGGTCCTGAAGTGGGGCCGCAGTCGCTCAAGCTGCTCGGAGCGCCCGGTCTGTGGCGGCTGTTGGCCGCCTCCGTGCGGCTGCAGCCTCGTGATGCCGTCGAGGCGGGCGTCGCGGGTCCTGTCATTTTCGCCTGCCTCCACCGTGATATCCTTCCCAGCCTGTTGTTCGTCCGCGCAGCCCGGCCGCATCTTCTGGTCAGTGGCAGCGAGGATGGCGCGATCCTGGTCAGGGCCCTCGCCGGTTCCGGATTTGGTTTCGTGCGTGGCGCCACCGGCGAAGGAGGCGGCCGCGCCCTGGTGGAGCTGCGCCGGGTCCTGGACGGTGGCGGGGCGGTCGGCATTGCGGTCGACGGCCCCAAGGGGCCTTTCGGGGAGATCCGCGACGGCGTGGCACACCTGGCGCGGTTGACCGGCCGCCCGGTCGTGCCCCTGGCGGCCGTACCGACGGCGGCGATCCACCTGCGGACGTGGGACCGGACCGTGGTGCCGCTGCCGGGCAGTCGCGTGGCCATGCGCGTCGGCGCGCCTCTGGTCAGCGGCGGCGGCGCTCCTGAAGCCGAGGTCGCCCGACTGCGAAAACAGCTGACGGACTTCTTCCACGGCGCGGGCGGTCAGCCATGAGGATCGTCGATCTGCGCCATGCCGCGGTGCGGTGCCTGACGGAGCGCTGGCGGACGGCCGGCGCCGTGACGCCGTCGGGGGCAGGTGCCGTCGCTACCCGTCTGGTCGACTTCTGGATGGATCGTCAGGCAGCCCGCCGGACCCTGCCGGCGGCGCCTCCGGCGGTGGTTTCGATCGGCAACCTGGCCCTCGGAGGCACGGGCAAGACGCCGGTGACGGCCCAGCTGGCGCTCGACCTGGCCGCGGCCGGGATCCGTGGCGCCGTCCTGACGCGCGGATTCGGATCGCGTCTGCGGGGGCCTCTGCCCGTCACCGCGGCAACGGACGGCGCCGGCGACGAGGCGCGGCTGCTGGCCGGTCTGCTGGAACCCTGCGGCTGGCCGGTCGTGCAGGCCCGACACCGGCCGCGCGGTCTGGCCTGGCTGCGGGTCCAGGAGCCGGAACTCGAAGTCGTGCTGCTTGAGGACGCACACCAGACAGCGGGCGTCGGCCGACATCTGGATATCGTCATCCTCGATTCCTGGCACATCGTGGACCGCGCCGGCGGGATGCGCCTGGAACCCCGAACTGGGGCCGTGGCGCCTTTCGGGCCCTGGCGCGAGTCGGCGCGGGGCGCCCGGCGGGCGGGGATCTGGCTGGTGGAAGGGACCGCGCCCGTCCCGGCAGGGCCCGAGGGTATCGCCGTGGCCGGTTTTTCGCGGAGTTTCGATCTGGTCGGGGGCGTGCCTGCGGCCGGGGGCGCGGCCGTGCTGCTGTCCGGCATCGCCCGGCCGGCCGCGTTCGAAATGGAAGCGGAACGTCGCCTCGGCCGGCAGCCCGCGCTGGCGATCCGCTGCGCGGACCACGAGCCGTACGGGCCGCGGATGCTGGCGAAAGTGGACGCGCTGCTGCGCGAGACGGACGCGGCTCTGGTCATCACCACAGCCAAGGACCGGGTCAAGCTGGAGCCCGCGTGGGGCGCGCGGCCGCCGCTGGCCGTGCTGGAAATGCGGCTGCGCTGGGAAGGGGACCGGGCGCTCCCCGACCTGGTCAGGGAGCGCCTGGATGCCGTCCGCCGCGGAGAGACTTCCCGCTAGTTGTTCTCGGCAACCGTGGGCAGGAACGTGACCGTCGTTCCGGCCGGGATCGCCACTTCGTGCTCGCTGCCCTCTTCATGGCCGTAGAACGTCAAGGCAAGGTTGGCCATGTAGACGACGTTGTTGGTCACCGGGTTCGGGTACCACGGTTCCTGCTTCATCTGCTGAGGTGCGAGCATGAACGAGACCAGGATCTCGTCGTTGATGGGCACGCGCGCGCTGAGCAGGCCGCGGGTCACGTTGTACTGGGCGATTTCGGCCGGGGCGCCGGGGCCCGGCGTCCAGACCGCGTCGTACGACGTGATGATGAACGCGCTGTAGGCGCCCTCATCCGGGATGGTCATCAGCGAGCCGTAGGGACGCGCCCAGAACAGCACGGGGGCCACGTCCAGGGGGACGTAGTCGTCGTTGGCGTTGATCACATCGGTGCCGATGTTGAGCGCAGCCGAGACGAACGGCTGGCCGCCATTGATCGACTGGACCGAGCAGACAACGCGTTGCCACTCGTTATTGTTGTTCGACGAGCAGCCGGACGCCAGCAGCGCCGCCGCGATCAGGGCGAACAGGACACGGGATTTCACGTTTCATCCTCCTGGTGGACAGACATCCGCCGGAATGTTTATCTTCCACGGCGCAAGAGTAATCGTCCGCCGGCCGCGGGCCTTTAGCGCAATCATCATGCGTGTTCCCAGCGGTTTCCGGGCCAGTTCCCTTTCGACCGGATGGTTTCTCATCGTGCCCCAGCCTGCCGCCGAGACCGTGGTCAGTCGTTGCCTGGTGATCGGTTCGGGCATCGCCGGCTTGCAATTCGCCCTGTTGGCGGCCGAAGGCGGTCCGGTCCGGGTCGTCACCAAGAAGGAAAGCCGCGAAAGCAGCACGAATTACGCGCAGGGCGGCATTGCGGCCGCGGTTTCGCCGCTCGATGATTTCGAAACCCATGTTCAGGACACGTTGATCGCCGGCGACGGGCTCTGCCGTGAGGACGTGGTCCGGAAGATGGTCGAGGCGGGCCCGCATCTGATCGACCGTCTGCTCGGCTACGGGGTCGAATTCAGCCGGGATCCGGGCGGCGGCGGCTTTGCGCTGGGGCGCGAGGGCGGCCACACCCAGCGGCGCGTCCTGCACTGCCGCGACCTGACCGGAAGCGAAATCGAAGGACGGCTGCTGGCGGCCTGCAACGCCCATGCGAACATCAGCGTCGACGAGGACCACATGGGACTCGAGCTGGTGCGCGGGAGCGAAGCGGGGCTGTCCGGTTCCGCGGCCGACCGCATCGTGGGGGCCCGGGTGCTGGATCGTCGCACGCGCCGCGTCGTGCTGCACCTGGCCGACGCGGTGGTCCTGGCCACGGGCGGTTGCGGCAAGGTCTACCTGTACACGAGCAATCCCGACATCGCGACCGGCGACGGTCTGGCGATGGCCTATCGCGCTGGCGCCGAGCTGCGCAATCTCGAGTTCGTTCAGTTCCACCCGACCTGCCTCTACCACGCCGAGGCCAAGAGCTTCCTCATCAGCGAAGCCGTGCGCGGCGAAGGCGCGGTGCTGATCAATCATCGTGGCGTGCGCTTTATGTCGCGGCACCATCCGCAGGCCGATCTGGCTCCGCGCGACGCGGTGGCGCGCGCCATCGACCAGGAGATGAAGGCCAGCGGCGAGCCCTGCGTGTACCTGGATCTGCGGCACCTTGAGCGCGCGATGGTCGAGAGCCGTTTCCCGAACCTGGTGGCGGCCTGCCGGCGCTTCGGCCTGGACATGGCCGGCGAACCGGTGCCGGTCGTGCCCGCGGCCCACTACATGTGCGGCGGCGTGGCCACGGACCTGGAGGCGCGGACGACGCTGCCCGGACTGTTCGCGATCGGCGAAGTCGCGTGCACCGGCATCCACGGGGCGAACCGCCTGGCCAGCAACTCGCTGCTCGAGGCCGTGTACTTCGCCGAACGTGCGGCCGTCGCCGTGGCCGCCGAGCCGCGCCTTTTCGGTCCGCGCGTTCCGGTCGGGATACCCGCGGCGACGCTGAAACCGGCGGCCGAAACGGTCGTGTCTCCGGTCGTGGTGGAACACGATTGGGATGAACTGCGACGCGTGATGTGGGATTACGTCGGCATCGTGCGTGATCGGGAGCGCCTGGAGATCGCGCTGGGACGCGTGCGGGCGATCCGGCGCACCGTCGAAACCGTGCGGCGCCGCGTCGCACCGACGCCGGAGCTGGTCGAACTGGCCAACATCGCGCTGTTGGGCGAGCTCATCGTGATCTGCGCGTTGTCCCGGCCCGAGAGCCGCGGCCTGCATTACACGCTGGATCATCCCCTCCGACTGGAATCGGCCGTCGATTCGGTCATCCGCCGCGGCCGGCCGCTGGGAACCGAATCCTGCTGGGACGCTCCGGAGCCTTCTCTTGACTGAGCCCTGGTACAGGGTGGCCTTCGGCGCGTTCTATCCCGTGCTCTATGCCCACCGCGATGACGACGAGGCCCGGCGCTGCGTTCGGCGCCTGCCGGATCTGGCGCCGCTTGCGGATGCGCGCGCCCTGCCGGTCCTGGATCTCGGCTGCGGCGACGGCCGCCACCTGCGCTGGCTGAGGGAACAGGATCTGACGGTGATCGGCCTGGATCTCTCGCGGCCCCTGCTGGCGGCAGCCGCGGCGCGCGCGCCCGAGGTGGCGTTCGTCTGCGCGGACATGCTCCGGTTGCCCTGCCGGGCCGGGGCTTTCGGCGCCGTGTTGTCGCTGTTCACGGCCTTCGGGTATTTTGGCGACGGCGATGATGCTCCTGCCGTCGATACCGGCGGCGCTGTCTGCCGGGGCGACGCGGCCGTGGCCGCGGGCATCGGGCGGGTGCTTGCCGACGGCGGGCACTGGTTCCTGGACTATCTGGACGCCGATCGCGTGCGCCTGGAACTGGCGGCCGGACCGATTTCACGGAAGCGCGAAGCTGGACCGCTCGAGGTGCTGGAGACGCGACGGCTGGACGCGTCCGGCGGGGCGGTCGTGAAGGACGTCCGCCTGAGCGCGGCCCCCGGCCGCGACGCCGAAGCGGCCGCGCTCGGCGTGGGATCGGTCGGCATTGCCTATCGCGAGAGGGTGGCGCTGTACACGCTGGCGGAACTGGACCTGCTGGCCGCCGGCGGCGGGCTGCACCGTGTGGCCGGCGCCGGCGACTACGACGGAGCGCCGCTCGGAGCCGGTCCGCGCTGGCTGCTCGTCTACCGGAAGGAAGATCACGCGTGAACCTCGGGTGGGAACAGGGTGCGCCGCTGGCCGATCTGGCGGGTACGGGACCGGGCTTCGCCGCCTGGTTGTCCACCGGCGCCGCCGAGGGGCCCGCTGAAGCGACCCAGGCGACCCTGAGCGCACTGAACGACCCCGGTCCGGGGTTGGGGGCGCCCCTGTTCGGCGGGGCCGCTGGCGCCGCCTGGAGAGCTTCCCGCGCTGCTGCGGACGAAGCCGGGAGCGCGGACGCCCGAACGCTGGCGGATCTGGCTGCCGGCCGGCTGGACGTGGTCGTCACCGGTCAGCAGCCCGGTTTCATGGGCGGACCGCTCCTGACGTTGCACAAGATCGCGACGGCCGTGGCTCTGGCCGCCGGGCGGACGGCGGCGGGGCGACCGACGGTACCCGTGTTCTGGTGCGGCGACGACGACGACGACCTGGTCGAGGCGCTCGCGCCGGTGGGCTGGGATCCGGCGGCGTCGGCGCTCGTGCGCGCGGACGGGCGCGCCGCCGCCCGCGGCGGCGGGATCGAGCGCGTGATGATCGGCGCGACCCCGGTGCGGCGCTGGTGCGGCCCCGCCGCCGCGCTCCTGCAGCGGCTGGCTGCGGCGCCGGAATCCGGATCGCTGGTGAAGGAACTGGCCGACCTGTGGGCGACCGCGCTTGCCGGGGACTGGGACTGGTCGCGGCTGAATGTCGCGGCCGTCGCCCGCGTGTTCGCCGGCCGGGGTCTCATCATCGTGCGTGGCGGCGATGCCGGACTGCACGAGGCGGCGGCGCCGTTCTACGCGGATCTGGGTGAGCGGCGCGAGCGCTTGCGCCTGCTGGCGCGCGCCGAAGGTCGGCGACTGGAAGCGCTCGGAGTGGTGCCGGCCGTTTCGGAACGTTCGCTGCGGCACGATCTGTTCGCGGCTGTCGATGGCCGACGCGTGGCGCTTCCCGACGGCTCACTGCCGCCGCCGTCGGACCTGCGTCCGGGCGTGATGCTGCGCAGCCTGGTGCAGGACTGGCTGCTGCGCCCGGCGGCGGTCGTGGTGGGACCGGGAGAAGCGGCGTACCTGCGGCAACTCGCTCCCCTTTACGGGGATCTCGGCGTGTCGCGCTCACCGCTGGTTCCGCGGCTGTTCGCCTGGGTGCTTCCCGCGGATTTCCAGCGAAGCACGCTCGAAACGTACGCCCGGGGGCCGGCGCTGGACGAAGCGTCATCCGGCGCGCTGGCGGCACGGCTCGGGGCGAAGGCCGGACGGGAGTTGGCGGACATTCTGGCCTGCGAGCTGGGACTCGAACCGGAGCGCGCCGCGGCTCTGGCGCATGGACGGTCCCGCCGGTGGCAGCGCGGCGTGAAAGCGATGTTGCGGCAGGAAGCACGACGGCAATGGGAGCGTCAGACGGCGAACGCCCCGCTCTGGGTACTGCCCGAGGGCCGCAGGCAGGAGCGCAGGCTGGCCGCGTTCGCCGCCGCCGCCCTGATCGGCGACGGGCTACCGGACGCGCTCATCGGCGCTGCCCGCGACCACCTGGCGGGCGGTGCGAGCGGCAGCTGGCACGAGTACCTTATCGGCTAGCCCGGCCGCGATCGGTGCGCGGCGGATTCCGCGCCGCCGCGTCAACAGGAGAACGTCGGCGCCGGGCGCGAGTCCGGAAACCGCGACCGGATGAACACGACAGGGGACGACGACACGATGATCAACGACACGACCGCCGGCTGCGACCTGCTCGTGGTTTCCCCTCATCCGGACGACGCCGAAATCGGACTGGGCGGCATGCTGGCCGCCCTGAGTGCGCGTGGTCGGCGCGTCTGGGCCCTGGAACTGACGCGCGGCGAACTGGGAACGAACTCCGATCCGGAAGAGCGCTGGTCCGAGGCGTCGGCCGCCGCCGATGTGCTGGGGCTGACCGGTCGCGTGCAACTGGCGCTGCCGGACGGTTTCATCGACGCCAACGATCAGGCGCAGGCCGCGGCCCTGGTCGCCGTGATCCGGCGGCTGCGGCCGGCGTGGCTGATCACCGCGCCCGAGCCGACGCGCCACCCCGACCACCAGGCCACCCCGGCGCTCGCCGCGCGCGCGGTGTTCCTTGCCCGATTGTCGACCTGGCGACCTGATCTGC
Organism: bacterium; assembly: GCA_020049465.1. Lineage (GTDB taxonomy): Bacteria > Krumholzibacteriota > Krumholzibacteriia > LZORAL124-64-63 > LZORAL124-64-63 > CAINDZ01. Next base: position 31,984 of record JAIFKS010000076.1, read on the forward strand.
CGCCGCTGCGGCTGCACGGCGTGTCGGCGCTGCCCGACCCGGTCGACCGCTGGGAAACCGGGACGGTGGCCCAGGTCTGCACCGAGGACGGACGTCCGTCGTTCCTGTTCGACGTCACCGGACACTGGGAGCGCAAGCTGGCGGCGCTCGACTGCTACCGCAGCCAGCTGCGCCGCGACGACGGCCGGCGCGCGACGGTCATCAACGACCCCGCCTTCCTGCAGCGGATCGACGACCGCGCCCGCCGCTGGGGGCGGCAGGCCGGTGTCGGTTGCGCCGAAGCGTTCACCACGCTGCAGGTGCCGGTGCTGGACGACCTTCCCGCCGGGCCGTGGCGCTGATGCGCATGCCGGCGGTGGGCATCACCTGCTATCCCAGCCAGGGCGGCAGCGGCGTCGTGGCCAGCGAGCTCGGTCTGCACCTGGCGCGCATGGGCTGCGAGATCCATTTCATCACCACGCAGCTGCCGTTTCGCCTGGAGAACTACCACCAGAACATCTTCTACCACCCGGTGGAACTGCCGCAGTACCCGGTGTTCCAGCACGCGCCCTACACGCTCAGCCTGGCTTCGACGATGCACGATGTGGCCCTGCGCTGCGGGCTGGACATCCTGCACGTGCACTACGCGGTGCCGCACGCGGCCGGCGCCTATCTGGCCCGTCAGATGCTGGGCCCCGAGCGCATCAAGGTCGTCACGACGCTGCACGGCACGGACATCACGCTGGTGGGGCAGGAGCCGTCGTACTTCCCGATCACGCGCTTCCTGATCCAGCAGAGCGACGCCGTGACGGCGGTTTCCGGATTCCTGCGCGACGAAACCGTGCGCGTGTTCGACTGCGGCCGGGACATCCAGGTGATCCCGAATTTCGTCGATGCCCGCCTGTACACGCCCGGCCGGGACGATGCCGTGCGGGCACGCTTCGCGCTGCCGGACGAGAAGCTGCTCGTGCACGCCTCGAACTTCCGCAAGGTGAAGAACCCGCAGGCCGTGGTCGAAGTCTTCGCGCGGGTGGCGGCCGCCATGCCGGCGCGCCTGCTGCTGATCGGCGACGGGCCGGAGATGCCGGCGGTGCGTGAGGCTCTCGCCGCCCGGGGATTGACGGACCGGGTCAGTTTTCCCGGCGCCGTGACGGGACTGGAGGACCTGCTGCCGGTCTGCGATCTGCTGCTCCTGCCGTCCCTGCACGAGTCGTTCGGGCTGGTGGCTCTCGAGGCCATGGCCTGCGGCGTCGTGGCGGTGGCGACCAGCCGTGGCGGGGCCGGAGAGTTCATCCACGACGGGGTGAACGGTTACCTGCGCGACCCGGAGGATCTGGACGGCATGACCGCCGCTGCCCTGGCGGTCCTGGGCGACGACGGCCTTCGCCAGCACCTGGCCGAGGAGGCGCGCCGCGACGCCGCCGGCGACTTCGGGGCGCCCTGCGTGGTCAAGAAGTACCTTGAACTCTACGACCGGTTGCTCGCGCCCGGGGATCTGCGTTCCACTTTCGTGCGCGACGGTTGACAGATCGGCGGACGCACCTACAATGAGGTCACGGCACCGCCGGACGGCGGGCCCAAGGACGTGAGGCGTGAGCGACACCCTGGAACTTCTGCAGACCATCCACGACCTGGCAGGGCGCCGCGGCGTGTTCCGCCCGGACGCCTATTTTTTTGTCCTGGAAGCGCTGGAGAGCGCTGTGAATTCCCGGCCCGAGCGCGGCCACGTCTCAGGAGAGGATCTCCTGGAAGAGGTGCGGCGGCTGGGGCAGGAACGGTACGGGGTCATGGCGCCGGACGTCTTCCGGGCCTGGGGCGTCCGCGCGACGCTCGATTTCGGGCGGGTCGTCTTCCATCTGGTGGAAGAAGGGCTGCTTCGCAAACGCGAACGCGACTCGCTCCGTGATTTCATCGACAAGTTCGATTTCGAGGATGCGTTCACCCTGCGGGTGATGCGCGGCAGGGGCTGAAGAGCGGCGCTGGCGCGCCGGGGAACCGGAACCCATCTTCAGGTGTAGAATCCCTTTCGGGGCGCCCGCGAGGCCCCGCCCCAGGACAGACGGCCGTCGCCCTTTCCGACGGCGGCGCCAGGCCAGGAGGGCCCGGCAGGATCCGGTCATGATGGAGCCAGACCGGGACCCCGCTCGCCGACCACCATGCTCCGTCGAGGAGAGTCCATGGCTCTGCCCATCGCCTCAGTCCTGGCGCCGGCGCCCTTTCTGGGTGCCCTGACGGCCGGCGATATCATGAATCTGATCAACACTTCGACTTTCTTCGGCAAATTCATCCTGCTGGTGCTTCTCGTGATGTCCGTCCTGTCGTGGGCGGTCTTCATCGACAAGGCCCGCGGGCTGACGCGGCTGCGCCGCGGACATGGGGCTTTCTGGGATCACTGCGACCGCTGGCTGGCCGGTGAGGTGACGCGACGTGATCTGGACGCCTGGGCGCGCGCCAATGGCGATTTACCCCTGTGCAGCCTGTTGACCGCGGCCGGCCGGGCGAACGACACGGCCGGCGTCCGCCGCGCCAGCGAACGCGTCATGTACCTGGAGGTGGAGCATCTCGAGCGCTACGTGATCCTCCTGTCGACCACGGTCACAGTGGCGCCCTTCCTCGGACTGCTGGGAACGGTGTGGGGCATCATGGCGAGCTTCTGGAGCATGGCCTCGATGCACAGCGCGAATCTGACGGTCGTGGCCCCCGGCATCGCCGAGGCGCTGATCACGACGGTGGCTGGCCTGGGCGCCGCCATTCCCGCGGTCATTTTCTACAACATGCTGGTGCGCAAGATCGACCTCGTGGCCAACGAGATGGACCGTCTGCGGACGATTCTCGAGGAGTCTGTCGGCGCCGGGAACGGCAGCGGCGCGCGCGAGCCTCTGCACCGGCCGGAACGGCACGAACGGGAGACCATCTGATGGCGCACCCCCGCCGTCGCGGCTATTCGGCCATGGCCTCGATCAACATCACGTCGCTGGTCGACGTGACGATGTGCATGCTGATCATCTTCATGCTGACGGCGCCGTACATCCAGGGTGGGGTCGAAGTGAACCTGCCCGAGACCGAGACGCGCGAGACCATCGTCAAGGAAGGTCCGGTCATCTCCGTCACGGCGACGCGTCAGGTCTTCTTCCAGGAGCAGGCCGTGTCCATGGAGGAACTGGCCGGCCTGCTGGCACCCTGGGCGGACCAGAAGGACAAGACGCCGGTCTATCTGCGCTGCGATGAAGAAGTGCCCTATGGCTTCGTGTTAAAGCTGATGGCGGCGGTTGAGCGGGAGGGCTTCGTCAACCTGAGCCTGGTGGCCGACCAGCCGGTCGCGACACCGGCGCGGAAGCCCTGAGATGATGACCCGCGCGGTGCCGGCCTCGGTGGTGCTGCACGCGTTGGCGTTCGCGGCGCTGCTGCTGTGGGGTGACCGTGTCACCACCCAGGAGGCCCATGTCCCGAGCGTGATCGCGGTGCGCCTGGTCGAGTCGCCCGTGCGCGAAGCGCAGTCGGCGCCGCCGGCGCCGGAAGTGAAGGCGGAGCCCGAGCCCGAGCCGGAGCCCATCAAGCCGGACGTCGTCCGGCCGCCGAAGGATGTGCCTCGCGAGAAACCGAAAGAGAAGGCGAAGGACAAACCGAAACCGGTGGTGACACCGCCGTCGACCGCCACCGGGCCGCCCAAACCCGAGGCCGGCGTCAAGGGCACCACGACCGGCGCCGCGGCGGGTCTCACCGGTCCGGCCGTGAGCGGCACCGACAGCGACTTCCCGTTCGCCTGGTATCTGCAGGCGGTGGAGAGCAAGGTCGTGGCCAACTGGAAGCCGCGGCAACTGGGCTTCGGTCAGCGGGCCGTGGTTTCCTGCAGCGTGCATTTCGTGATCAACCGCTCCGGCGTGGTGTCCCAGGCGCGTCTGGTGCGCAACAGCGGTCTGGGCGTTTTCGACCGTGAGGCGCTGCGGGCGGTGCAGACCACGCGGTTGCCGCCCCTGCCGCCCCAGTACCGGGGCAACGACCTGGGCGTCACTTTCGACTTCAACCTGGAGCCTGGTTCCCAATGACGAGATTGCTGAAGTTTGCGTTCCTCGCTGCCGCGCTGGCGATCGTGACCGCGCCCGCCCCGGCGGTGGCGCAGGGTGGCCGGGCCGAGGTCGAGATCGACCACACAGCCAAGGCCGTCCTGAAGACCGACCTGCGGATGGGCGACTTCCGCGCGCTGTCCGACGGGAAGGAGGTCCAGGAGACGGCAGCCCGCCTGCGGGAGATCGTGGCGAACGATCTGCTCCTCAGCGGCCTGTTCCGGGTCGGGGGCAACGGTTTCAAGCCGGCCGAACTCCCGTTCAGCTGGACGATCGACGCGACGGTCGAAGCGACGGCCGGCGGAGGGCCGGTGACCGTGAATCTGAATCTCCTGACCTGGCCCGACCGCCAGCTGGTGCTGACCAAGCGGTACCGCCCGGGGCCCGATCAGGTGCGCACCACGGCGCATCACTTCGCCGACGAGGTCGTGCGGACGGCCGTCGGCAGCGAAGGCATCGCCCTGACCCGCATCGCTTTTTCGCGAGGCCGCGGGGACCGGCGGGATATCTTCGTGGTGGACTACGACGGAGAGGGGCTGCTGCGCCTGACGGCCAACCGGACGCTGAACCTGTGCCCGGACTGGTCGCCCGACGGCGCGGAAACAGCTTCGGGGCAGGTCAAGCAGGTCATCGCCATGGAAGGGCTGAACCTGGGCGCGGACTGGAGTCCGGACGGCAAGGAACTGCTGATCTCCCTGTCCAAGGGTGGGGATCCGGAGATCTACCGGATCACCCCGGAAGGGAAGATCATCAAGCGGCTGACGGTCTCGCCGGCCATCGAAATCAGCCCCAGCTGGGCTCCGAACGGCCGGGAACTGGTTTTTACCAGTGACAGCAGCGGCACCCCGCAGTTATATATGATCGACCGCGAGGGAGCCGGAAAGCGGCGGGTGACCTTCGAGGGTAAATACAACGATTCGGCCACCCTATCGCCCAATGGCGAGTGGCTGGCGTATGCGGCGCGCGAGGACGTCGTGACCCAGATCATCGTGATGCGCCCGGGCGGGGAAGACCGCCGGGTGGTCACCGATGCCTCGTGGCGCAATTGCGAAGACCCCAGCTGGGCGCCGGACGGCCGCCATCTGGTCTTCGCCTCGGACCGGACGGGCGCGTCCAAGCTGTATGTGTACGATGTGGTGGAAGGCGGCTTCCGCCAACTCACATTCGGGAATGACCCCGATATCACCCCTGCCTGGTCCCACTAGCCGGCGGGTCAACAACAAGGAGTGTTAAGCATGAAGAAGAGTTCGTTGTCCAGACTCATGTTGGTCGTGTGCGTGTGCGCGCTGGCGTTGGCCGCTCTCGGCGGTTGCAGCAAGAAGCCGGCCGTCGTGACCGCGCCCGCGCCGGTCGAGCAGGTCGCCGAGCCCATCGCCGAAGCGCCCAAGCCCGAGCCCGTGGAGCCCGCCGGCCCCGACTACGCGAACCTGGATCCGTCGCAGTACGGCATCGAGGACGTGTTCTTCTCCTACGACCAGTACGACCTGGGCGATGTCTCGATGGGTGTGCTCTCCAAGAACGCGCGCATCCTGAAGGAAGCCGGCGTGACGCTCATGGTGGCCGGTCATTGCGACGAGCGCGGCACCATCGAGTACAACCTGGCCCTGGGCGAGAAGCGCGCCAAGGCCGCCCGTGACTACCTGGTCAGCCTGGGCGTGCCCGCCGGCAGCCTGAAGGTCACGAGCTACGGAGAGAGCCGTCCGTTCTCGAACGGCCACACCGAGAACGATTGGGCCCAGAACCGCCGGGCCCACTTCGAGCGCCCGTAGCGAGAAAGGCGAGGCGCGATGCCCAGGCTCGTGCACGCATGCGGTCTGGTGATGCTGGCGGGGCTCATCCTGGTTTCAGGGTGCGCCCCGCAGTTGAACCGGATCGAGACCGCGGTTCAGGACAACCGCGATCAGATGGCGCGGATGCAGGCGGAGAACAAGCGTCTCGTTCAGGAGATGCAGGCTCTCAACCAGCTCATGCGCATGGACAAGGACGCCGGCGACGAGACGTCGGCGATGCGCCTGACGAAACTGAGTCAGGTTTCCTCACGTTTGGATCAACTCATGCAGAAACTGGACGACAATGCCCAGTACATGCGTGAGCTTTCGGCCCGGGTGGACCTGCTGGCGACGCGGCAGGGCATCCCGACGCTCGGGGAGTACAAACCGCCCCAGGGCGGTGCCGGCGCCGAGACGATGCCGGAAGAGGGGCGTTCGATCTTCGCCGCGGCCGAGCTGGACCGCACGCGCGGGAACAACGATCTGGCCCGGCAGGGCTACGAGGAGTTCCTGCAGCGGTTCGGCAAGAGCGAGGCGGCCGACGATGCGCTGTACCGGCTCGGGGACCTGGCCTACGCCGATGGCGACCATGCCGGGGCGGTGAAGCATTTCGAGGATCTCCTCAAGCGCTTCCCGGCCAGCGACTGGCTGCCGGCGGCGATGTACAAGAGCAGGGCCAGCTATCTGGCGCTGGGACGCAAGCAGGACGCCTGGAAGATGGGGGGCGACCTTCTGGCCCGGTTCCCGGCGTCGGACGAAGCCGCCCTGCTGAAGGAAGAAACCGGCAAGCCTTAAGAGACGGCCGCCGCGGCGGTCCGGGGAGTGATCACGGTGCCCAAGTTCTCGGTCCTGAAGTTGGCGCGCGGCCTGTCGCAGGTGTTCCGCCCGGTGGAGCTCACGGACATCGATGGCCGTTACCACGCCTTCATCGTGCGCTACAGCGGCGACTACATCACGCACGCCCACGACAAGGATGAATTCGTCTACATCCTCGAGGGTTCGCTGGTGGTCGAGATGGAAGGGCGCGAGATCGAAGTGCGGCAGGGCGAAGCCCTGCTGGTGCCGGCCGGTGTCAAGCACCGGCCGCGGTGCCGGAACAATGCCCTGGGCCTGGTCGTCGAGACCAAGGGGCTGCAGAAGCAGATGGACCCCCAGGTCTGATCATTCCCGGACTTCCACGGGACTCCGGAACGTTCGAAGGGCGGCCTCCTGGCCGCCCTTCTGCATGCGAACCGGGGCCCGCCCGTCTCAGCGCTGGACACCGGACAGCATCTTCTCGATCCACATCACGTCGTCACGGCTGCCGATGTACAAGGGCACGCGCATGTGCAGCTGGTCGGGTGTGATGTCCAGGATGGGGCCCCGGCCGTCGCTGGCGTAGCCGCCGGCGTTTTCGACCACCAGGGCCAGCGGGGCCGCTTCGCACATCAGACGGAGCTTGCCGCCCGGCTTGTCCGCCGTGGGCGGATAGAGGAAGACGCCGCCGTAGAGGAGATTGCGGTGGAAGTCGGCCACCAGCGAGCCGATGTACCGCGACGTCTTGCCGCCGGCGCTGCCGCGGCCGCTGTCGCGTCCGTATTTGAGCTGCCGGACCGTCTCGCGCACCGGCTCGGACCATGTCGGCTCGTTGCCTTCGTTCACCGAGTAGATGCCGCCGACGAACGGCGTGGTGATGTTCTCGTGGCTGAGCAGGAATTCGCCGATACTCGGGTCGAGCGTGAAGCCGTGCACGCCATGGCCCGCCGTGTAGACGAGCATGGTGCTCGAACCGTAGATGACATAGCCGGAGGCCACGAGTTGCCGGCCGGGCTGCAGAAGATCGGCGGGGCCGACCTTGTTCAGCAGCGAGCGGCGCTTCCAGATGCCGAAGATGGTGCCGACCGAAACATTGGCGTCGATGTTCGAGCTGCCGTCGAGCGGGTCGAAGATCACGACGTAGTTGTGCGAGCCCGGGCCGACATCGTTGAAAATGGGTTCGGCGAGTTCTTCGCTGCCCATGATGCAGACCTGGCCACGGGTGCCCAGGCACTTCAGGAACACGGCGTTGGCATAGTCGTCCAGCTTCTGGACGGTCTCGCCCTGCACGTTCGATTCGCCGGTGGCGCCGAGGATGTCGACCAGCCCCGCCTTGTTCACTTCGCGGCTGACGATCTTGGCGGCGAAGGTGATGTCGTTCAGCAGGCCGGTGAAGTCGCCGCTGGCCGCCGGATGCAGCTTCTGCAGATCGAGGATGTGGGACTCGATGGTCTGGAGGATGCGCGGAGTGTTGGTCATGGTTCCTGCCTGCTCATATTTCGTGTCGGGTCAGGGGACCGGCCGGCCCACGGACGGGTGTCCGAATATGCTGAATCCATTGTAACACCTTGCCACCAAACAACAACCATCTTCTTGCGCGATGTCGGCCCGTTTGCCATCGTGGCGTCAATACCACGGGCACCACGCAGGCCCCGTACCCCCGGAGGCGACAGCATGTCCGACGTCATGTTCACGATCCCGGATCCCCGCAATGAACCGGTCCTCGGCTATCTGCAGGGTTCACCCGAAAAGGCCGAACTGAAGGCCGCGCTCAAGAAGATGGCCGCCACCCAGGTGGAGATCCCCCTGTTCATCGACGGGCAGGAAGTCCGCACCGGCCGGATGGCCGACTGCGTGATGCCGCACCGCCACGCCCACAAGCTGGGTGTCTATCACAAGGCCGAGTCGCAGGAAGTGAAGGCCGCGATCAAGGCGGCCGAGAAGGCCCGGCCGGGCTGGGCGGCCATGCCGTTCCAGCAGCGCGCCGCCATCCTCCTGAAGGCAGCCGAACTGCTGGCCGGCCGCCGCCGCGCGCTGCTGAACGCGGCGACGATGCTGGGGCAGAGCAAGACCGCGTTCCAGGCCGAGATCGATTCCGCCGCCGAACTGATCGACTTCTGGCGCTACAACCCGTACTTCGCGCAGCAGATCATGCGCGAGCAGCCGCGCAGCGCGCCGGGCGTCTGGAATTCGCTCGAGCAACGCCCGCTCGACGGCTTCGTGTTCGCGGTGACGCCGTTCAACTTCACCAGCATCGCCGGCAACCTGCCGACAGCGCCGGTGCTCATGGGCAACACCGTCGTCTGGAAGCCCGCGTCCAGTTCGGTGCTCAGCGGCTGGGTCATCCTGCAGATCCTCCGCGAGGCCGGGCTGCCCGACGGCGTGATCAACTTCGTGCCCGGCAGCGGCGGCCAGGTCGGCAACCCGGTGATGGCGGCGCCCGAACTGGGCGGTGTTCATTTCACGGGCTCGACCGGCGTCTTCCACGACATGTGGCGGACCATCGGCGGCAACATACACAACTACCGCTGCTACCCGCGTCTGGTCGGCGAGACCGGCGGCAAGGACTTCATCTTCGCGCACCCCAGTGCGGACGTGGAATCGCTGGTGACGGCGATGGTCCGCGGCGCCTTCGAGTACCAGGGCCAGAAATGCAGCGCCGCCAGCCGCGCCTACATCCCGCAGAGCCTGTGGCCGCAGGTCAAGGAGCGCCTGGTGGCCGATGTGAAATCGATCGCCATGGGTGACGTGACCGACTTCCGCACCTTCATGGGCGCGGTCATCGACCAGGGCGCCTTCGACACGATCAAGGGCTTCATCGATCGCGCGAAGAAGGCGAAGGGCAAGGCGAAGATCCTCGTCGGCGGCGGGTGCGACGCATCGACGGGCTACTTCATCGAGCCGACGGTGATCGAAGCGCTGGATCCGCTGTACGAGTCGATGGTGGAAGAGATCTTCGGGCCGGTGCTGACGCTGCACGTCTACGCGGACAAGGATTTCGCGAAGATGCTGAAGATCTGCGACCGCTCGGCGACCTACGCCCTGACCGGGGCGATCTTCGCGCAGGACCGCGCCGTGATCATCCGGATGAAGGACGAACTGCAGGGCGCCGCCGGCAATTTCTACATCAACGACAAGCCCACCGGGGCGGTCGTCGGGCACCAGCCCTTCGGCGGCAGCCGGGCTTCCGGGACGAACGACAAGGCCGGCAGCTACCTCAACCTGCTGCGGTGGGTGAGCCCGCGTTCGGTCAAGGAGACGTTTGACCCGCCCCGCGCATATCCGTATCCCTACATGTCCGACCGGTAGCCGCACCGCAGACGCGGCGGCCGGGCTGGGCGAACAAGGCGAGGGGCGGCATTCTGCCGTCCCTCGTTGTTTTGGGGCTGAGCGGGAGAAGGAAAGGTGGTGCCGGAGGTGGGGCTCGAACCCACACGTCCCGAAGGACACTGGATTTTGAGTCCAGCGCGTCTGCCAGTTCCACCACTCCGGCACCGAAGCGGGGCCGCTGCCGGGAAGGCAGCCGGCGACCGGGGCATTTAACCGCCGGGGAGCCCGGAAGTCAAGGCGGGCGAAATGTTTGACAGTTCGGGCGCCGGTGCTATATTTGCGCCCGGTCGCATCAGGTGGGGCCATAGCTCAGCTGGGAGAGCGCTTGACTGGCAGTCAAGAGGTCAGGGGTTCGATCCCCCTTGGCTCCACCAACCAAATGGAAGCGGGGCAACGATCTGCGGGAACGCGGGTCGTTTTCGTTTGAGGGCCGGTGGCGGCCGTTGGCACCGTTGGCCGTCATTGCCGGGGCTTTCGCTGGAGAAAGGGGTCGGCCCGTGGCGTCCGGCATTGCCGCGGACCCGGATCTCTGCAAGGATGGCCTCATGCACACTCCGGAGCCCGCCCACGGCAACGAACCGTCGCCGCCCAGCCCGGCCTGGCGCGACCTCGCTATGCCCGCTATCACCCTCCTCGTCCTGGCCGGCGCCGCCCATGTGGCGGCGTCCCACTGGGAATCCTGGCAGCCCCGCCTGGCGGCGGTCGGCGCGGCCGCGCCGGCGCTGTACCTGCTTCTGTGGCTCGTTGTGGTCCCCTGCGGTTTCCCGGCCGCGGGTCTCGGCTTCTCGGCCGGGTTCCTGTTCGGCCCCTGGGCGGGGACGTCATGGGCGATCGTCGGCTTGCTGCTGTCCGGCGTTTTCATGCACCTGCTCGGCCGCAGGTGGCTGCGGCCGCGGGTAGCCCGTCTGGTCGCGACGCGGCCTCGTCTGGCGCCGCTGGAGCGTGCGGCGGCGCAGGGTGGAGTGCGGTTGCACCTTCTGGCCCGCCTTTCACCCTTGAACTACGCCATGGTGTGCTACACACTTGCCGCCGGCGGCGCGCGGCTGCGAACGTACCTGCTGGGGTTGCCCGGCGCGATGCCGGGCCTGGTTGCCTACGTCTGGCTGGGAGCGGCGGCGGCTCGGGGCGTGCGTGTGCAGGACGGCGCCGAATGGGTGCGCCTGACGGTGCCTCTGGTGGGAGGTCTGAGCCTGCTGGTGCTGGCTGTGGTCCTGGCGCGGTTCGCGCGCCGGACCTGGCGTGGTTCCGAATAGGGATACGGCCGGCGGCGGAAATGGCGCGGCCGTCAGGGATGGAGCACTGTCGATGCCCACAGGGTTCACGAGTCCGTGGTTCCTGGCGCCGGCCGCCGTGGCGGTCTGCGCCATCGCGTGGGGCCTGCGCAAGCGCTCCCGGCGGCTGCCCGTCGCCGGCGACGAGGTGGCCGTCATCCCCGCCGCGCTGCTGAACGAACTCTGGCAGTGGGACGTCACGGCCGACCGGATGCAACTGCCTGCCAGCGTGCTGGCCCTGGCCGGGTACACGCGCGAGGAATTCGGCACCAGCATCAACGACCTGAGCCGGCACATGGCCCCCGACGAGCGTGATGCGCTGGCCTCGCGCCTGCGCGCGCTGCTGGCGGGCGGCGCTTCGGAATTCTCCCTTGAATTCAAGCTGATCGGGCGCGGCGGTCTGCACGCCTGGCTGGCGGTGCGGGCGGCGATCGAGCGCGACGACAAGGGCGTCGCGACCCGCGTCAGCGGCACCTGGGCCGACGTGACCGCGCGTGTCGCAGCCGAAGAAGAACGTGATCGCCTGTTCAACGTTTCGATCGACCTGCTGGCTGTCGGCGGCTTCGACGGCTTCCTGCAACAGGTCAATCCGGCCTGGGTGCGCGTGCTCGGCTGGTCACGCGACGATCTGATGAGCCACGCCGTGATGGAGTTCATCCACGCCGAAGACCAGGACCTGACCGCGGCCGCCTACCGGGCGCTGGCCGAGGACCGAGCGGTCGCCGATCTGGCGACGCGATTCCGCTGTCGCGACGGGACATATCGCTGGCTGTCATGGTCGTCGTTCCCGTACCCGGACCGGCGGTTGGTGTTCTCGGTCGTTCGCGACATCACCGAACAGAAGGATGCGGAGAGACGTCTGCTCGACTACCAGGATCGCCTGCGGGACCTGAGCGCGCAGTTGGCCGTCGCCGAAGAACGTGAACGCCGGCAACTGGCCGTGGCCATCCACGACGGTCTGGCGCAGCAGTTGTTCGCGGCGCGGGCCAAGGTGACGCTGCTGCGCTATCCGGAAAAGCTCGGCGACCAGGCGAAGATCGTGGACGAGGCGCTCAGCATCCTCGACGATTCGATGCGCGAAGCGCGAAGCCTCTCGTTCGAACTGTATCCGCCGGCGCTGTACGAAGTCGGCCTGGAGGCGGCGCTCGCCTGGCTCGCGCGGCAGTGGTCCGAGCGCACGGGCATCGCCTGTGCCATGGCCGCCGGCAGCGAGTCGTCCGATCCGCTGGAGATGGGCGAGGACACGCGGGCTCTGGCCTACCAGAGCGTTCGCGAACTGCTGGCGAACGTGGCCAAGCACGCGACCGCGACCGAAGTGCGGATCTCGCTCGAGCACGACGAAGGCAGCCTGCGGGTCACGGTGACGGACAACGGCCGCGGGCTCGACGGCGATATCGATCTCACCCATTCCAACAACCGCGATTCGGGTCTGGGCTTCGGCCTGTTCAGCATCCGCGAACGCCTGCGTTCGGCCGGCGGTCGTTTCCGCCTGCACAGCCGCCCCGGCGCGGGCTTTCGCGTGGAATTGAGCATCCCTCTGGCCGGCGGCGGCGCGCCGGGTGAGAGCGTCCGCGAGCCGGAGTTGTGATGGGGGAGATCTTCGCCCTCGCCTGCGCCCTGGTCTGGGCGTTCGCGGTCGTGTTCTTCCGTCGGTCCGGCGAGACCATGCCCCCGCTGGCGCTCAATCTGTTCCGGGTCGGTTTCTCGTCGGCGCTCTTCCTGATCACGCTCGCGATCGGCGGGCAATCGCTGCTGCACCGCGCGCCGCTGCACGACTACCTGATGCTGATCGCCAGCGGCGTGATCGCCATTGCCCTGAGCGACACGCTGTTCCACGCGGCGTTGAACCGCGTCGGCGCCGGCATCAACGCGGTGGTCGACACGCTGTATTCCCCCTTCACGGCGCTGGGCGCCTTCGCGTTCCTGGGCGAGCGGCTGGATCTCTGGCAGATCGGCGGCATGCTGCTGGTGATCAGTTCGGTGGTGGTCGTCACCAGCATGGAACCGCCGGCGGGCACGTCGCGCCGGACGCTTATCAGCGGGATCCTGCTGGGCGTCGCCTCGATGGCCTCGCTGGCGGTCGGCATCGTCATGGCCAAGCCGGTGCTGGCGAACGCGGACGTTGTCTGGGCGACCACCGTCCGGCAGCTGGGCGCGCTGGCGGTGCTCCTGCCCGCTGCTTTCGTGTTCCCGGGTCGCCCCGAACGGTTGCGTGCGCTGAAGCCCGGCCCCGGCTGGAAGCACGCGATTCCCGGCACCGTCTTCGGCTCCTATCTGGCGCTGATGCTGTGGATCGCCGGCATGAAGTACACCGCCGTCGGCAAGGCCGCCATCCTGAACCAGACGAGCACCATCTACGTGCTGGTGCTGGCTTCGCTGCTGCTGGGCGAGAAGTTCACCCGCCGCACGGCCCTGGCCGCCGCCCTGGCCGTCGGGGGGGTTGTCCTGGTTCTGCGGCCTTGGGGCGGGGTTTCCTAGGACAGAAAATTTTCGGCAACCCGCCGCTTGCGATTGCGTATAACGTCTGTTATATAACGCCCGTCTTCTCAGACTCGATTCTGCTCCTGGACCCGGCCGCTGCCGGGGTGGGGATGAATTTCGTGGCCCGGCGCAACATCTACCAGCGAGACGACGTTCTGGCAGCCGCCCTGGAGGTGGTGCGGGAGCACGGGTTCGCCCAGTTGAGTGCCCGGCGGGTCGCCGACCGGCTGGGTGCTTCCACGGCGCCGGTCTACAGCAATTTCGCGAGCATGGACGATCTGGCGCGGGCGGCAAAGCTGGCGATCGCCGACCTGGTCCTGGCCGAAACCGCCGTTCCGCGCAGCGGCGAACCGTTCCTGGACATGGGCGTGGGGGTGCTGGAATTCGCGCGGCAGCAGCCGGAACTGTACAACGCGGTGTTCCTGACCGGGCGCGACGATGCCGATGCCGGGCTGCATGTGATGGAAGTGTTGTTGGAGCGGATGTCGCGCCTGGAGGGACTCGCCGCCTTGGATCCGGTGGAGCGGCGGATCCTGCTGCGGAAGATGGCGATCTTCACGCACGGTCTGGCCGGGCACGTGACGGCCGGGCATACGGACGCGGTGAGTTGGGAGGAAGTCCTGGCCCTGCTCAATGAAACCGGTCGCGCCGTGATCGCCGATGCCTTCAACCAGCCGCCCCGCACGGCGGCCGAAACCGCGCTGCTGGCGAATTTCTGCCTGCCGCGCACCGACGGCGCCGACGGCGGCAAGGCCGGGGACCAACCGAAAGAGACGAACGATGACTGATCGCTTCGGCAGACGCCGCGCTGCGGCATGCCTGCTTCTGATGTTGTTGTGCGGCCTGCCGGCTTCGGCCGCGCCGGACCCGGCATCGCCATCGGGCGTGATCGGCGCCGTACCGGGCGAGGGACCCGTTCTGGGGCTGGATGAGTGCCTGCGGGCGGCCCTCGGCGCCAACGACCGCGTCGTCGCCGAGCGCTGGGGCCGCCGCGAATTGGACGGCCGGATGAAACAGGCGCTCTCCACGGGCTTGCCCACGCTGGACCTGGTGGGGGACTGGTCGCGCAGCCGTGATCCGAGTTTCGCGCTGGATTCGACGTTCGGCGGCGGCGGCGGTTTCGGAACCGTGCCCGGGGCCGAGCCCTGGTTCAACGACTGGCTCGCCGGTTTCGGGTCGTTGATCCCGCCGGCGACCGAGATTCCGGCGCAGTCGTACTGGCGCGCGAACCTGAACCTCAACTGGACGGTCAATCCGGTCAAGGTGCTCGGGGCCGTGGGTGCTGCGCGCGTCGGCAAGGAACGCCAGGAGTTGATGATCTCGGCCGTCGAGCAGCAGGTCGGCGAGCAGGTGGTGACCGCGTACCAGCAGGTCGTCGCGGCCGCGGACCAGATCGCGGCCGTCCGCGCGCACCTGGCCAACCAGGACGAGATCCTGTCCGTGGTGCGCCTGCGCTACGAACTGGGCCTGGCCACCCAGTTGGACACGCTGCAGGCGGCGGTCGGCCGCGCCAACACGGTTCCGCAACTGTCGCGGGCCGAAGCGGCGCTGCGCACCGCCGGCGCCCGGCTCAACGCGCTCATGGGCCGCGAACCCGGCCAGGCTCTGCGGGTGAGGGTCGAAGGCGAGCTGGAAGACGGCGCCATCGACCCCGAAGTGGCCCTGTCGCTGGCCCGCGGACGTCCGGACCTGACGGCCGGCGGCCTGATGATGGACATCGAACGACGCGGTCGGCAGGCCCAGAAGGCCGACAACCTGCCGTACCTGACCATGGCCGGTTCCTACGGCTATGTGGGCCGGACCGCCGACAGCCTTTTCGACGACGGCCACGATTCGTGGCGCGCTTCGGTCGCGCTGAACGTGCCGGTCTTCGACGGCCTGCTCACCCGCGGACTCGTGCGCGAAGCCGACGGGCGCATCAGGCGCGGCGAGTCGGAGCTCGCGTCGCAGCGGCGGGACGTGGAGGTCGAGGTGCTCGATCTGCTGGCGCGCCTGCAGAGCTCCCGCCAGACGCTGGACGCGGTGGTCATCAATCTCGCCCGCGCCGAGGAAGCGCGGGAGCAGAGCCTGCTGCTGTTGCAACTGGGAAAGGCCAGTTATGTCGACGTGCTCGTGGCCGAGGCCAACCGCAGCGACGCCCAGGCCGCGGTGATCGACGCGCGGTACCAGGTCCTGGCGCTGACGGCATCGCTCAAGCGCGCCATCGGTCGTAACCCGGCGGAACGCCTCGACGCGATCCCCGACCTGCTGGTCAAGGAGTAGTCATCATGCATCGTTCGCAGACAAGGGAGAAATCCGTGCGCATCATCCTGGTCGGAGCCGGCCTTGTGGCGGCTCTCACGGCAGCCGGGTGCGGCAAGGCGCCTGCCGCGGCGCCGCGCGAAGTCGCCCGCAACGTGCGCGTGCTGGAACTGTCGGCCTCGTCGCTGGCCGAGTTCCATGAGATTTCCGGCCCCGTCGGTCCCGTGCGCGGCGCCGATCTGGCGGCCGAGGAATCGGGTCCGGTCGTGGCCGTCAGGGCGGCCAAAGGAGCGCGGGTGAAGGCCGGCCAGGTGTTGGTCGAGCAGGAACGCACCATTCTGGGCGCCGAAATGGAAGCCGCCGCGGCGCAGTTCAGGACGCAGGACTTCAATCTCGACCGTATGCGCCAGCTGCACCAGGCCGGCAAGGTCAGCGAATTCGACCTGCTGACGGCAGCGAGCGCGCAGGCGCAGGCCGCGGCTGCCGCCGAGATCAGCCGGCAGCGCTGGGAGCGGGCCGCGGTCAAGGCGCCCTTCGCCGGCGTGGTCACCGAACGATTCGTGGAACTGGGCTCCATGGTGACGGCCGGGCAGCCTGTCGCGCGCGTGATCGATCCCTACCGGCTGAAGCTCTCGGCCTACGTGACGGACACGGATATCGCTTGGGTGCGGGTCGGCGACCCGGCGGACGTCGTCCTGGGCGAATCGGGAGAGCGCGGCAGCGGGGAAGTGACCTGGGTGGGCGCCGAAGCGGATCTGCGCACCGGCAAGTTCCCGGTCGAGATCGAGATTCCCAATCCGGAGCTGGCGCTGCACAGCGGCGTGATCGGCCGGGCCCGCCTGCCGCGTCATACGGTGGCCGACGTGGTGGTCGTCCCCCGCGATGCCGTCATGTCCAGCGACGCCGGGCCGCAGGTCTATGTCGTCGAGGAGGACCGCGCCGCGCTGCGGCGGGTGACCCTGGGCGAGGACCAGGGCCTGCTGGTGGTTGTTCGCGCGGGTCTGCGGGCGGGCGACAGGCTGGTCGTCCGCGGCCAGCGCGAACTGGCCGACGGCAGCCTGGTCACGGTGACCGAGACCACGACGGCGGCCGACGGCACGCTGCCGGGCGATCCGGATGTCGTCCGCGCGCAGGGCGCGTCGACGCGCGTGCAGAGCGACGTCACGGCGGAGGGCGCCCGATGAAACTCACTGCCGGCGCCATCCGGCGCTATCCGATGATCTTCGCCTTCATGGCGATCGCCACGATCATCGGACTGAAATCGTACATCGAACTGCCGCGCGAGTCGTCGCCGGATGTGAAGATCCCGTTCGTGATGGTGATGGCGCCCTATGCCGGGACGAGTTCCGCGGACATGGAGAACCTCGTCACCCGCAAGCTCGAGCAGCGGCTCAAGGGTGTCGAGGACCTGAAGGAGATGAGCAGTTCATCTTCCTACGGCATGTCGGTGGTCACGCTGGAGTTCGACTCGCGCGTGGACATGAGCGACGCCCTGCAATCGGTGCGCGACCGCGTGGAACTGGCCAAGCCGGAGCTGCCGGTCGACCCGCGGAACGATCTCGTGATCCAGGAGATCAGCAGTTCCGACGCGTTCCCCGTGATGCAGGTGAACCTGTACGGCGATATCGATCTGCAGGAACTCAAGCGCGCCGGCGAGGACCTGCAGGAGGCGCTGGAGCAGATACGCGGCGTGCTCGGCGTGGATCTGGTCGGCGGCATCGAGAACGAGGTCCAGGTCGATGTCGACCCGGAGAAGCTGGCCTATTTCGACCTGGGCCTGGTGGACGTGCAGGACGCCATCGCCCTGCAGAATCTGACCATCCCCGGCGGCAAGCTGGGACTCGGACAGTACGACTACCAGGTCCGCGTGCGCGGCGAGATCGACCAGGTGGACGAACTGCTGGGCTTCGTGCTGAACCCAGCCGTCACGCCGCCGGTGCACCTGCGCGACGTGGCGACGGTGAAGCTCGGCGTACGTGATCGCGAGACCATCAGCCGCGTCAACGGGCGCGACGCCGTGACCCTGGTCGTCAAGAAGCGCAGCGGCGAGAACATCATCGACATCGCGCGCGAAGTGAACGCGACCGTCGACCGGCTGAAGCCGTCGTTCCCCGACGGTATCACCGTGAACATCGTGGCCGACCAGTCGGTGGCGATCAAGCGGATGGTCAAGGAGCTCGAGGACAACATCATCAGCGGCCTGATCCTGGTCGTGGCTGTGTTGTTGGCGTTCTTCGGGGTGCGCAATTCGTTCATCGTCGCCGTGGCGATCCCGTTCTCGATGCTTATCACCTTCATCGTGCTGGGCATGCTGGGCATCACGCTGAACATGGTCGTGCTGTTCAGCCTGATCCTGGCGCTCGGCATGCTGGTCGACAACTCGATCGTGATCGTGGACAACGTGTACCGGCACCGCGGCGAGGGGCGCGACGCGGACAGCGCCGCCGCCATGGGCACAGATCAGGTGGCAGGGGCGGTGATCTCGTCGACGCTGACCACGGTGGTGGCGTTCGCGCCCCTTATTTTCTGGCCCGGCATCATGGGCGAATTCATGAAATACCTGCCGATCACGGTGATCATCACGCTGCTGGCTTCGCTGCTGGTGGCGATGGTGTTCAACCCCGTGCTGTGCGCGCGCTTCCTGAGGCCGCCGCGCAAGGAGGCCGCGAAGCCGCGCCTCGGCGACCGCCTGCTGGACATCGGGCAACGCAGCTACCGGCTGGTGCTGGCCTGGGCGCTGAGGCGGCCCTTCCGGGTACTGCTGGGCATGAACGTGCTTCTGGTCGTCATGGTGGCCCTGTTCTCGGTGTTCAATGCCGGCGTGGAGCTGTTTCCCGACAGTGAACCGCAGTTCGCGACCGTGAAGATCGAGGCCCCCAGCGGCACGCGTATCGAGGTGACCGACAACCTGGCGCGGCAGATCGAGAAGGAGGTGGCGAAGGTGCCGGATCTCAAGGCGTACGCCACTTCGGTGGGCACGCCGATCGATGCCTCGTCAGGCGGCGCCGGGCTGCCGTCGCACCAGGGTGGGATCACGCTCGAATTCGTCGACATGGTCGATCGTACCCAGTCGTCGCGGCAGTCGATAGAAGAGCTGCGGACGAAACTGGCGGCCGTGACCGGTGCGCGGATCACCGTCGACAAGATGGAAGAGGGGCCACCCACCGGAAAGCCGGTCAACATCGAGATCTCGGGCGACGATTTCGACGAGCTGGGACATCTGGCCGCCGGCATCAAGGACCGGATCCGGGGCGTGACGGGACTGGTCGACATCGCCGACAACTACGACCATTCCCTGCCGGAACTGCGCGTTCTGCCGGACGTGGACAAGGCCGGGCGCTACGGTCTGCGCACGACCGACATCGCGGGCACCGTACGCACGGCGCTGCACGGCAGCGAGACGGCGAAGTACCGCGTGGGCGAGGACGAATATGAAGTCATCGTCCGCTACCAGCAGCCCTTCCGCGGCAAAGTCGAGGATCTGGAGAACGCCTCGGTGTTCCACGAGGGTCAGAATATCCCGCTCAGCGCCTTCGCGCGGACGGAGTTCGGAACGGGTCTGGCGGCCGTACATCGGCTGGATGCCCGCCGTACGGTCACCGTGATGGCCGATGTGGCGGCCGGCTACAACGGGAATGCGCTGCTGGCCCAGGTACGGGGCCTGCTGGCCGACTTCCCGGTGCCGCCCGGCTACACGATGGACTTCACGGGCGAGAGCCAGGACCAGGAGGAGGCTTCGGCCTTCCTGAGTGATGCCTTCCTGTTCGCGATCCTGATGATCTTCGTCGTGCTCGTCAGCCAGTTCGGGTCGGTGACGGTACCGATCGTCATCCTGTCCAGCGTGATCCTGTCGCTGATCGGGGTCCTGGCCGGGTTGATGATCACCCACACGGCGTTCGGCATCATCATGACGGGCGTGGGCGTGATCTCCCTGGCCGGCGTGGTTGTCAACAATGCCATCGTGCTGCTGGACTACATCATCCAGCTGCGGGCCGCGGGCATGGAGAAGTTCGAAGCGATCATGCTGGCCGGCCAGACGCGGTTCCGGCCGGTGATCCTGACCGCGGTGACGACGGTGCTGGGCCTGATCCCGCTGACCACGGGACTGGCCGTCGATTTCTCGGCCCTGTTCCACGGGCGCTTCGACCGGGTGCTGATCATGGGCGGCGAGTCGAGCCAGTGGTGGGGGCCGATGGGCGTGGCCGTGATCTGGGGCCTGACGGTGGCGACCTTCCTGACGCTGGTCGTGGTGCCGGTCATGTATTCGACGCTGGAACCTGTCAAGGCGGCGCTGGGGCGTCCGTTCCGGCGGTTCGGAGGAAACAGGGACTGACGTGTCCGTCCGCGGAGACGCCGGCGCCATTGACGAAGGACCGCCGGGGTGACGCCCCGGCGGTCCTGTTCTTGAATGCGGACAAGCGGTATGCGACGGAACGGTCAGTCGATCGCGTCGAGCAGGGGGTCGCCACGGTACCCCAACGCCATCCAGTCCATGCGTCCGCCTTCGCGGTGGCAGTCGAGACATTCCAGCGCGCGGTCGGCCGGCTGCACTTCGTGGAAGATGCCCATGAAGCGCCGCACCTCGATCCAGCGGTAGGTCGGATCGTGGATGCCGTAGGCGGCTTCGCTGCCGTCGACGACAGCCTGGTGGAGATCGCCGTTGATGAAGAATTCGTCGACCGCCAGGGGAATGATCCACTCCTTGCCTTCGAGCAGGGGCACCCTGGCCTGGTGCAGCTTGAAGGCGTGGAGCTTCGCTGTCTTGTCCTTGCGGCTTCCCTCGGGCTTCATCAGCGAGACGACGCCGTCGGCGTCGGCGCGAACCGCTTCGCCCATCAGGGTGGCCCGGCTCTTGCCGTTGAACCAGGCGTACACGGGCTGCACGTCCTGCCCCATGGTGATCGTGGCCGAGTACTTGTTGGCCACCTCGTGCCTCTGGGGCGTCGACCAGTCGCGGACCATGTCCGTCGGGTCCTTCTTGGCGAAGGTCGGGATGTGGCAGACGGTGCAGTTCAGCCGGTCGGTGTGCCGGTCGAGGATCGCCACGCCGTGCGGCTTCGCGTCGTGGCAGCTCTCGCAGGACAGCGGATTGTCCGGGCTGTCGGTGCCCGCCAGGTCGGCGCCGCGCCCGCGCACGCGATGGTCGTCTCCCCGGTGACAGTCGACACACTGCAGGTTGTTGCCGCTGCTGGCCATGTGCACGTCGAACTCCGGCTGGCAGTCGTTGAGTTCGTATTCCAGGTCGCCGCGTTTGAAGTTCGGACCGCCGCCCGCGCCGGCGTGGCAGCGCAGGCACATCGTGCGTTCGGGCAGTGAGATGCGCTTGGCCACCGAATCGAGTCCCGCCTGGTTCTCCCACAGGATCGGCTTCCAGGACCAGTTGCCGGCTTCATCCTGGTAGGCGTCGCGCCGGTAGCCGGAGGCGTGGCAGATCAGGCAGTCGATGTTCTCGAGCTGCGCGCGGCTCAGTTCCGGACTGGGCTTGGCACCCAGACCGGCGTGGCATTTGGAGCAACCCTGCGCGATCACCTTGCCGTCGCTGTTGACCGCATTGCCGATCCAGCTGGCGAGTGGATTGGTGCAGAAATCATTCATCGTGTTGAGTTTGCCCAGGCGCTTGCCCTGGGCATTGACCAGCTGCGGCGTTTCGCCCTGCCATTGGTAGTGCTGCGAATGGAAGAAGCTGGTGGCTTCCGCCTCGTGGCACTGCAGGCAGGTGGCGGTGCCCTCATAGTGCTCGAAGTAGCCGTCCTGGTGGGTCCAGGTCCGCGTGGCGGCCGGAGAGCTTCCGGCCGCCAGCGCGAGGATCACCAGCACCGGCGTCGTGAACGCGGTGCGATTCATGTCTGCCTCCTAGAACCGGGCCGAGAAGCTGAGCGACACCTTGCCGGCCTTTTCCCAGGTGGGGAAGCCCTGCACGACGGGGGTCGAACCGAGTTCCTTGGGCGCGCCCACATGCCAGCCGCTGCCGGTGTAGTCGTAGTCGTAGGCGATCCAGGCCAGCTTGGCGACGAACTTCGGGGCGAAGCGGTGCGTCACGTAGGCCTCGGTCGCGGTACCGCGTGTGCCGGTTTTCGGGGCGATGATGTCGTCCTGCGCCGGCGTGAAGTTGAACCAGTACTGCGAGCCCTTATTCCATTCGAAGCCGACCTTGGTCTTGCCGTTCTTCAGGTTGTAGCGGGCGCCCAGGTAGTACATGGAGCCGGTCTGCGACTCGGGCGTGTCGTACGGGTCGCTGAGCAGGCCGCCGAAGGGGCCGGTGACGTCTTCGGGCCGGCTCTTGGACCAGCTGCCGGTCACGAACCAGTCGACCGGTCCGTCGGTGCGCGACAGCAGGATGCTGGCGATGTCGAAATCGCCCAGGTTGGCCGAGGGGCTGAAGCGGGTGACGATCGGCCCGGGCATCGGCTGACCGCTGACCGGATTGTTCGGCAGGATGATCTGGCCGTCGAAGCCGTCGGTGATGTCGAACGCGCGGGCCAGCGTCGTCTGGATCTGCATCTCAGGCGTATCGAGTGCGTCGATATTGAAGCCGAAGAACTGGGCATCCTTCAGGGCGGTGTCGCTGTCGACCAGCCCCTGGCCGTACTGCGACTCGTAGCCCAGCCCGTAGCAGGCGCGCAGGGTGGAGTTCTCGGCGAGGTGCCAGCCGACCGTGGCGCCGTCGAACTGGAAGTCGATCAGGGTGCCCATGGGCGTGCCGCCGCGCATCTCGTCGTGGCGGTAGTGCAGCGGCGGGCCTTCGGTGCTGGGACGCCGGCCCAGGCTCAGGTACACCGGCTGGCTGAACAGGTTGTTCCAGGTGAAGTAGGCGCGGTCGACCTTCAGGGTGGCGTCGCCCGGCACGCCCGGCCAGTTGGCATCGGTGTTCAGGCTGCTCGCCTGGCCGTTGAACATGCCGGTCTGGGTCGAGGCGCCCCAGGGCTTGTACATGGACAGGCGGCTGCTGAAGCTGATGCCGTCGGCCACCTCGGCGTCGAGGTTCAGGCGCAGGCGGGTCGTGTAGAGGATGCTGTTGTCCGTGTTGAAGCCCTGGCGGTAGGCGTCCTGCGCGTAGGCCTGCATCATGGCGCCCATGTTCGGGTTGTTCGCCATCATGAACTGCACCCAGTCCTTGACGTCGCCGAACGTGGTCTGGCCCTGGAAGACCTGGAATGCCGCGTAGTTCTGCCCAATGAACTGGTCGATGTCGGCGGGGCCGAACGGCGACATCGGATCGAAGGACGGATTGTAGTTCGTGTCCGTGTAGAACATGGTCCCGAACGTCAGCGCCTGCATGCGCATGCCGTCGATGTAGTCGGGAATCTCCCCTGTGAGGGTGTGGGCTTCGACGCGCAGATCGCCGCCCCACTGGATGTTGTCCTTGGCGTCGTTGACCTGCAGTTTCTGGATCTTCTTCTCGAGCGCCTTGATGCGCTCCTCGACGGTGCGTTCGGCCAAGGCGCTGCCGGCGGCCAGGGTGACGGCCAGCAGCGCGCCCAGCAGGGTGATGAGCTTGCGATTCATGGGTACGCCTCCGTAACGGGTGAGCGGGACGTTGGTTCGAACTGGAGATTGGGACGACCGCTCAACCGCAGGTCATCGGCTGCTCGCTGTCGGCGGCGTGGTCGACGCAGAATTTGCGGATCGCCTCGAGCGTCGCTTCATCGATGACGTCGGTGACCTTGAGGGCCGCCTGTTCCGGCTTGTCGGCCGCGGCCGGAGCGGCGACCTGCCCATGCACTTCGGCGTAGGGACCGGTGAAGAATTCTTCCCACTGTTCCTGGATCAGGGTCATGGGCGTGTATTCTCCGGCGGCGGCTTTGGTGTCGTGGCACACCTTGCAACTGGTCTTGAAGAGCGCTTTGCCGTCGAGGGGCTTGGGCTTGTCGGCGTCGGGTTCGGCGGCGAAGGCGGCGACCGCGGCGGCGCACACCACGGCGGTCAGGACGATACGGCGGATGGAGCGCATCAGAGGACCTCCGGAACGGATGATACGAACGCAGACGGACACAGTTCATGTGTCTATCGATTGCGAAATTGCTAACAGGTAGCCGGCGGGTCAAGTCCAATTTGGGGCGCCGACGGGGCAACTTATTGCTGCAACAGAGATTGATTTTGGTATGCAAACTCAATCGCTGGGCGGCGGGCGTCTCCATGTCCGCCTCCGGGCCATGCCGAAGGCGTTTCACCGATGCGTAGGCTGCGCTTAACACTTGAGCCGGCGGTCACCATGGACGAAACTGCCGGCGACGTCCGACTCAGGCAAAGTCGGCGCCACGGTTCCCGCCGCCGACCGGAGGATTTTTTGAACACCACCGCTGTGCTCTTCGAGGACCACACCTGGCGAGGTCTGCGCCCGCTCTCGGCGGGGTTGCCCGTATACGAGCAGCGCTGCGGTCTGTTCAACACGAGGGAGCGGCTGGAACTCGTCCATCGGCCCGGTGTGCTCCTGTGCCGGGCCGTGCTGGAGGCGCTTCACGGCGAGACTCCCTGGAGTGTCGGCCCGGCCTCCCTGCATGCGGTCGACAACTGTGGCTGAACGGCCGGTCGGCACCGTCGATGACTTTCCTGGCCGGACTTCTGGCGCTGCCCGCGGACACGCCGCCGTTCGCCTGGTTCGATGCGGACGGCCTGGTCGCCGCGCGGCTGGAGCCGGGCCAGGGACGGGCGGCTGCCGCCTCCTGGGAGGCCTGGCGCGACGGACGGACACCGCAATGGTCCGGCCCCGATCTGGGCGCCGCAGCCCGCGAGCATCGTCTGGGGGATGATCAGCGCCTGATCTGCGGGGCAGCGGCCGATGAAGCCGCGTCCTTCCGCCTGGCCGGGCTGTTGTGGGCTGCGGCCGCTGGGCAAAGCCCGGCCTGGCGCCATGTCTGGGACCTCGTCCCGGCGACGGCCGCCGCCCTGGACGGAGATCTGCGGGCGGCGTTGGCGGCCGGCGGCTGGACGCGTCGCCCGTTCGCGCTCTGGGGAGCGGCAGACGCGGAGCCGATCTGGGCCGCGCGGACCGAACTGAAACGAGGCGAACAGGGCGACCTGCCTCCGGGCGCCTGGCTGCTGGGAGAGGATTTCTGGTGGGGTGCCGGCGTGACGATGGCCCCGGGCGCCGTCGTCGACGCGCGGCGCGGGCCGGTGGTGCTGGACCGCGGCTGCGACATCGCCCCGCACACGCTGCTGGAAGGTCCGTTGTACCTGGGACCGGGCTGTCGGGTCAAAGCCGGCGCGCGGCTCTACGGCGAATCGAGCTTCGGCATCGGAAACCGGTTGGCCGGCGAAATCGGCGAATCAACGTTCGGGGATTTCGCCAACAAACAGCACGAAGGCTTCATCGGGCACGCCGTCCTGGGTTCCTGGACCAATCTCGGCGCCATGACGACCTGCAGCGATCTGAAGAACAACTACGGTACGGTGCGGGTCGATCTGGGGGATGGTCAGGTGGACACCGGCCAACGCTTCGTCGGGCTGCTGGCAGGCGACCACGTCAAGACTGCCATCGGCACACTCTTCAACACGGGAACCTGCGTGGGATTCGCCAGCAACATCTTCGGGAGCGGCATGCCGCCGAAGCATGTTCCGGCTTTCAGTTGGGGCGGGAACCCCGGCGGGCCGGGTTACGGGGTCGAGCAGGCCATCGCGACGGCCTCCGTGGTGATGGGACGTCGTCAGTGCCGCTTCCTGGCGGCCCACCGCGCCCTGTTCGAAATGCTGGCACCTCCGGCCTGACCTCGCCGGAGCGGGCACCCCGCACGATCCGGACCCACCGCATCGTGCCCGATGACGCCCGGCCGCGGTCCGCCGTCCCGCGGACATCCTGGGCCGCTCAAACTACTTGTTTTCTATCATGTGCAATAACAACGGCTTAGGATGGCCGCCTTCGTCACAATCTTCATTTTACGGCCTAAAAGGCTCAGGGCACGCCAGTTGCAAAGGGTCCCAGCAAATGTTCTCTGCGCTGCTCGCGATTGGGGACCCAGTATCTACAACACTCTTGTGGATCCGGTCGGTCACCACACGGCAGTACGCGGGGGACATTTTCTTATTGGCAACACCTTCGCGATATGTTATAAATTGTGGCTGTAACTTCCGATCACCAAAAGATCTACGTCGTGATTCGGATCATCAGCATCAAGACGCCGCAGCAAGAGGTTCCGTCGCATGACGAAAGCTGAACTGGTCGACCTGATCACCGGGAGCACGGGCCTGAACCGCCGGGACACCGTCACCGTGGTGAATCTCATCATGGAAAACATCGGCGGCGCCCTGGCCGCCGGCGACAAGGTCGAACTCCGGGGTTTCGGCAGTTTCAAGGTGAAGAGCCGCCGGTCACGACTGGCGCGCAACCCCCGGACCGGCGACGCCGTCGACGTACCGGCGAAGCGGGTTCCGTATTTCAAAGCCTCGAATGAGCTCAAGGATCGACTCAACGGCCACGATTGATTACCAAGTTCCGTTTGTCAGCAGCCGTTCCATGGTCTATCTTGGCCGACGATCATCTTGACGCGGGGAGTGACACTGCCCGCGCGCGTTTTTGACTGTTGCCAGGCCGCGCACGCGGGGCTGGCGCTGACGGGTGAAAGGTGGGAAGACGATGCCGAACGGACGCAAGCGTAAGCGGAAGAAGATCGCGACGCACAAGCGCAAGAAGCGGTTGAGGAAGAACCGCCACAAGAAGAAGTAGGCCACCGCCGGCCACCGCCCGGACATACGTCCGACGGCGGGGCCGGCGGGCGCCGGAACCTTCCGGCGCTCAGGCGGGGAAGGAGCGACGCCGATGACCGGAGAGACGCCAGAACGCCGCCGGGCCACGCGAGTCGATGCGAATCTGAAGCTCGAAGTCAGGCTGCCGGGCGGCGACGCCGATGCAGCGACCGCGACGCTGCAGACGATCAACATCAGTTCGTCCGGTATCTATTTCCGCTCGGATCATTTCGTCGCCCCCATGACCCGGCTGGCCATGGACATCGAAGTGGCCGTACCAGCCTCCGAGGGGCGGGACGACGGCACGGCCATGGTGCCCTGCGAGGGGCTTGTGGTTCGGATCACGCCCGAGGTCGAAACTCCCGACTGTGCCGCTTACGAGGTGGCGGTGTTCTTCACGAACATCTCGCCCGAGGGCATGGCCAATCTCGAGCGACATATCGCCCTTCTGATCACCGACACGGACTGAACGGGGGCGATCCCTGCGCCGGCCATGGCGCGCGGACGGTCCTTGACGGGCTCGGGGCCGGCCTGAATGGTGGTCCCCGTTGCGCTTAACCGCCCGTGAGGGCGGTTTTTCGCGTTTGTCTCTCAAGCCGGAAGCCACCGGGACGAATACGGTTGTGAAACGGTGCGCCCGACCGGGCGCCGCGTGATCACCCGTGCCGATGGGGCCCGCCCATGTCCGAACCGCGCGAACGCCTGATCCTGGTGGTGGATGATTCACCGCCGACGTGCCTGTACCTCAAGCGCCTGCTCGAGCGCAAAGGGTACCGCGTCCTGACGGCCGGCGACGGCGCCACCGGTGCGCGCATGGCGATGGAGCACCTGCCTGACCTGATCCTGCTCGACAAGGAAATGCCGGGGATGCACGGCTTCGACGTCAGCCGCATCCTGCGCAAGCATCAGGATACGAGCGGAATCCCCATCCTCATGATCAGTTCCGAATCGGGGACCGAGGAGAAGATCCGCGGCCTGGACATGGGCGCCGACGATTTCATCGCCAAGGGGATCTCGGGCGAGGAGTTGTATTCCAAGATCAACGCGTTCCTGCGCATCAAGGACCTTCAGGACCGGTTGCGGCGCGAGAGCGACAAACTGAACCAGATCTTCCGCTACCTGCACGAACCGGTGGCGATCTGCGGGCCGGACGACCGCCTGCTGCTGGCCAGCCAGGTGTTCCTGAGCCTGCTGCGGATGCCGCGCGAGGTGACCCAGTTCAAGACCATGACCGAGATCCTCACCACGCTCGAGATCGAACCGCAGGTGATCGAAAGCCTGCGGGCGGGCTCGCACGAGGACGTGCGGCTGCTCATCTCGCTGGACGACCGGATCACGCACCTCAAGTGCCGCACGGCGCGGATCAATCTGGGCGAGGACAACACGGCTCTGGCCTATATTTTCCGCGATATCACGCGCGAAGTGGAATCCGAGCAGATGAAGGCCGATTTCCACTCGATGATCGCGCATGATCTGCGCTCGCCGATGTCCGTGATCCAGGGCTACGTTTCGCTCATGGCCAGCGGGAAAACCGGCGTCGTGAACGCCACGCAGTCCGAGTTCCTCGATTCGGTCAACCGCAAGATCTCCGAGATGACTTCGCTGCTGAACGACTTCCTGGACATCAACAAGATCGACGCCGGATTCGTGAACCTGAAATGCGACGACATGAATCTGGGCGAGCTCATGGCCGGGGTTGTGGCCGATCTGACGCCGATGGCCGAGAGTTCGGACATCAGCATCGAGGTGGATCTGCCGTCGGCGCCCCTGCTGGTGCATGCCGATTCGCTGCGCGTGACGCAGATCCTGCGCAATCTGCTGTCCAACGCCATCAAGTACAACGTCGAGGGCGGTTGGATCCGGTTGTCCCTTTCGGTCTGCCAGGACCGGGCCCGGGTCGAGATCAAGGATGGCGGCATCGGCATGAGCGAGGACGAACTGCGGGTCCTGTTCCAGCCGTACACCCGCGGGTCGACCCAACGCCGGATCAAAGGCGTCGGTTTGGGCGTGGTCATCGTCAAGAAGCTGGTCGAGAGCCACGGCGGCGCCGTCACCGTGACCAGTTCACCGGGACGCGGTTCGTGCTTCGTCTTCACGCTGCCGCTGGCGGCGGTCGAGGCCGTGCCGGAGCCCGAAACCGAGGCGCCGGCCCTGCCGCCGGTCCTGCCGGCCGGCGTCCACTAATCGATCACCCTCTGTTGCGGATCCATCCAGGCCGGTTGCCCCTCGGGGCAGCCGGCCGCGGTCTTTGACGGACCGGGCAGTTCCTGCCGACGCGGCAATTTCTGCCTGGAGGCATGGACGCGGCCCGCCCCGGGCCGGTGGGGCGCCGTTCCGCCGCGCCGGCCCCCGCAACGCGGGCGGCAAGGACTTCCCCGTCGCCGGACGGACGCCAACCGTGCCCGGGGCACGCCGTTTGCGAATTCGGCGGGACGCATTGTGTCCCGGGGAAGGAGTGTCCGTGATCCGCAGCCTCAATACCGCCGCTCGATCCATGCAGGTCGAGCAGGTTCGCATCGACGCCCTGGCCAACAATCTGGCCAACGCGTCGGCGAGCGGCTTCCGCCAGATCATCACGCGCCTTGCGGAGCCGGTCACCGACGGCCGGAACGACGCGGATGCAGGGGCGCCGGTCGCTGCCGCCGGACGCACCACGGCGGGACAGGCAGCGGCCGAGCCGCGCTGGGGGCCGGTGACGCGCGCCGATCTGAGCCATGCGGTGGACGTGCGGCCCGGCCCGGTCACGCCGTCGGGCCGCGACACGGACGTGGCGATCATGGGCCGCGGCTTCTTCGAGATCCAGACGGCCGACGGCCCGCGCTACACGCGCAACGGCTCCTTCATCCTCGACAGCGAACGCCGCCTGACGACGCCCGACGGCCGTCCCGTGGCCGGCGACGGCGGCGCGCTCACGCTGGAGGGCAACGACTTCTCGATCGCCAACGACGGAACCGTGACCGTCGACGGGCAGGCCGTCGGCCGCCTGAAGCTGGTGGATTTCTCCGATCCCTCGCGGCTGGAACACATGGGCGACGCCCTGTTGAAGGCCCCCGACGACATGGCGCCGCAGCCGGTGGCGATCGAGGACACCATCGTGGCCCAGGGTCATGTCGAAGGCAGCAACGTGAATCCGGTGGACACCCTGGTGGCGATGATCGGGGCGCACCGTGCCTTTGAGATGCACAGCAAGGTGTTGCAGACCGAGAACGAGCTGTTGAACAAGTCGGTGAACAATTTGCCGCGGACTTCCGCCTGACCGGGGTCGCGCCACACAGGAGAGGTGAGCTGACATGATCAGAGCGATGGGATCGGCCGCATCGGGCATGAAGGCCCAGCAGATGAACATCGACACGATCGCCAACAACCTGGCGAACGTGAACACGACCGGCTACAAGCGCAGCCACACCGAATTCCAGGATCTGCTCTACGAAAAGGTCATGCCCGGCGGCCTGGTGAACGCCGAGGGGCGCGCCACGCCGGTGCGCGTGGAGGTCGGTCACGGTGTCAAGCTGGTGGCCACCAACAAGAACTTCGACCAGGGAACCATCGTCGCCACCGGGAACCCCCTGGACATCATGATCGAGGGCGACGGGTTCTTCCAGGTCCGCATGCCGGACGGGACGATCAAGTACACGCGCGACGGCAGCTTCAAGATGGACGCCGACCGCAACGTGGTCACGTCCGAAGGCTATCGCCTCGAGCCTGCACTGGTCATTCCCGAGGATGCGATGGACGTCTCGGTGTCCCGTGACGGCGTGGTCAGCACCATGGTCCAGGGAGACGACGCGAACGTGCAGGAGATCGGCCAGCTGGAACTGGCGCGGTTCCCCAACGCCGCCGGCATGGCGGCTCTCGGCGGCAACCTGTTCAGCCAGACTCCGGGCAGCGGCCAGCCCATCCTGGGCGGGCCCGGGCTCGAAGGCATGGGCGCCACCTCGGCCGGCTACCTGGAAATGAGCAACGTCGAGACGGTGGACGAACTGGTCAACATGATCACGGCCCAGCGCGCCTATGAACTGAACTCCAAGACCATCACCATGTCCGACGAGATGCTGCAGGTTGTCAACCGGCTGGTGAGGTAGGGCATGAAGACGGTCGGATGGGCGATCATGCTTCTGGCGCTCATGGCGCCGATGGTCGCGCACGCCTGGACGGTGTCGCTGCCGGACAGCCTGACGGCGTCCTCCGACGTGGTGCGGCTGTCCGACCTGTCGACGGTGCCGGTCCCGGCCGAGATGGCCGGTCTTCTGGTGGCCGAGGCCGGGCACGCCGGCGAAACCGCGCTGGTCACCCGCCAGGGCGTCCTGCGGCGGCTCGTTGCCAACGGACAGGCGG
>JAIFKS010000076.1:62991-75561 GCA_020049465.1 bacterium
AGGCGGGCGCCGTCCGGTTCACCGGAGCTGCCCGCTGCGTGATCCGCTTCGGCGGCGGGAAAGTGGACCCGGAAGCGCTGCGCGCCGAGGCGGAACGCGTCGTGACGGCGCTGCTGCCGGTTTCACCCGAAGGCGCGCCGGCGGCGTGGTGCGAGATCACGATGCCGACCGAAGCGCTCACCGTCGCCGGATCGTGGACGCTCGGTTGCGCGCGGCGCGAGCCGTTGCCGCCCGGTCGCACGCAGTTACGGCTGCAGCTGCAGGACGGCTGGCAGACCAGGGAACTGCCGGTGAGCGTCGTCGCGCACACCTATGGCGAGGTGGCGGTGGCGCGTCTGCCGGTGGAACGGGACCGCCCGCTGTCCGACTCGCTGTTCGAGTGGCGCTGGACCGACCTGGCCGGGGCGCCGTCCGGCCTGGTCAGCAGCCGGGCGCAGTTGCAGGGCGCCAGCGCGACCCGTTCGCTCGGCGCAGGCGTGACCCTGCGCGCAACCGATCTGAAGCCGACGCCCGTGATCCGCGCGGGCGATCTGGTGGAACTTCTCGTCCAGCGCGGCAGCGTGGCGGTCAGCGTGCGGGCGCTGGCCCGGCAGGCGGGTTGCCTTGGCCAGACGATTCCCGTGCGCAATGAACTGACCGGCCGACTGGTGAACGCCCGCGTGGCGGGACCGGGCCTGGTCGAATGGAGGCGTTGAAATGAAACACCGCGACTTGCGGCCGCTGACGGTCCTTCTGCTGTCGATGGCCGTGGCGGCTCCCGCGGCGGCGACCCCGGGGCAGCGGCCGTTGATCGACCTGGAAACGGGAACGTCACTGGTCAGCAACCTGAAGGCGCATCGCATCGGCGACCTGGTGACCATCATCATCACGGAGGAAGCGGCCGCCAACGCCGGCGCCAAGACCAAGGCCGACAACAAGAGCGAGAACAGCGGGGGGCCCGGCCTGGGCTTCCTCGACTTCATCCGTCCCTGGGACATGTCCACCGAGAACAAGTACCAGGGTAACGGCGACACCGAACGCAGCGGCAGCCTGCAGGCCGAGATCACCGCGCGCATCACCGAGGTGCTGCACAACGGCGATTTCCGCGTGGCCGGCACGCGCATGGTGAACATCAACGGCGAGAAGCAGCTGATCGAGATCACGGGCATCTGCCGCGCACGCGACATCGCCCCCGACAACACGATCATGAGCACTTTCATCTCGGACGCGCAGATCGCCTACAACGGCTCGGGTCTGGTGACGGACGCCGCCCAGCCGGGGGTCGTCACGCGGATCCTGAACTGGCTCTTCTAGGAGGACGGCATGAAGCGGGATCGTGGATTTCTCTGGAGATCGAGCCTTTCGCTGGCGGGCCTGGCGATGGCCGCCCTGCTGGCGCCGCCGGCCGCGGCCCTGAAGGCCGACGAGTCCCGCATCAAGGACCTGGCCCTGCTCGAGGGCACGACTCCCGAGCCGCTGGTGGGCTATGGCCTGATCATCGGTCTCAACGGCACCGGTGACAGCCCCAAGGCCGGCGGGACCAGCAATTCGCTGGCGACGCTCCTGGAGCGTCTGGACGTGAGCGTGGCTCCCGGCGACCTGAAGGCCAAGAACGTGGCCGAGGTGATGGTCACCGCCGAACTGGATCCCAACACCAGTGTCGGCGGCCGGGTGGACGTGAAGGTGAGTTCCCTGAACGACGCGAGCAGCCTCGAGGGCGGCACCCTGGTCATGACCCCGTTGAAGGCGATGGACGGCATGGTGCGGGTCGTGGCACAGGGAAGCGTGTCGCTGGGCGGCTTCAACGTGACCGGGGGTTCCGGCAACAGCGTGCGGAAGAACCACGCGCAGTCCGGCATCATCAGCAACGGCGGCACCGTCAGGGTGGCCCTGGGCGGCACCTGGCAACAGGCCGGCCGCCTGGCCTGGCTGCTGCATTCGCCCGATTTCGCCACCGCTTCGGCAGTGGCGGGGGCGATCAGGCCCTGGCGCGCGACGCCCAGCGTGTGGAAGTGACCATCCCCGCCGAGCACGGAGCGGATCCGGTGGGATTCGTGGCCGCGATGGGCGTCCTCGCCTCGACGAGCGACGCGCCGGCGCGGGTCGTCCTGAACGAGCGCACCGGCACCATCATCGTCGGCAAGAACGTGAAGCTGAAGGAAGCGGCGGTTGCGCACGGAACGCTGAAGGTCATCGTCAGCACTGTGTACGACGTGTCCCAGCCCGCGCCGTTCAGCGAAGGCGGACAAACCGTGGTCACGCCCGATGTTCGCACCGACGCTTCGGAACACGAGGCGCGCGTCCTGCGCGTGCCCGACACCAGCACCGTGGCCGACGTGGTGGCGGTGCTCAACGAGATCGGAGCCACGCCCCGCGACATCATCGCCATTCTGGAAGCCCTCAAACAGGCCGGGTCGCTGCAGGCTGACCTGGTGATCATGTAGGGCCGGCCATGGAGTTGCCGGGCAACGGACAGACGGATGCGGTGGTGGGCCGCGCGCTGGCGGCGGGCGAGGACGCCCGCCTGCGGGCGTTGGGACAGAAGCCGGCGGGACACACGCGCGAAGACCTGGCCCGAACGGCCCGCGAATTCGAGAGCGTCTTCCTCGACATCCTCATGCGCTCGATGCGCGAGACCGTCCCGCAGAACGACCTGATGGGCGGCGGCGGGGCCACGAAGATCTATCGGCAGATGCACGATACGGAGATGGCCCGCGCGGTCGCCGGCAGCGGCGGCGGGCTCGGTATCGCGCGCCTGCTGGAGTCGCATTTCGCCGACGCATTCGCCGACGAAGGCGGCGACCCCGACGCCGAGGCGGTCGGCGATCCGGAAGGGCCGGCCGCTCCTCGCGGCCTGCCCGCCTCGCTGGCGCTTTCACGCTACCGGCAGAACGGGGCGTCGGCGATGACGGGGACCGATTCCGCCGCGACGCCGGTCGCGCCCGTATTCGGCCCGCCGGCGCCGGCGGAAGTCGTGCCGGCTTCGCCGACCCTCCCGGCGGTGGAGAACCGGAAGCAGGAGGACGAGCCCCGGCATTCGGCGCCGTCCATCGCGCCCTTGCCCGTGCCGGCGTCGGATCCCGAGACCGCAGCGGCACGGTTCGGTCTGGTCCCGGCGGACCGGCGCCTGGCAGAAGCCCCGCTGGTTACGGCCGAAGCCGACACCGTGCGGCGGTTCGGGCCGGCCATCGACAAGGCCGCGACGGGGGCGGGGCTTGACCCCCGATTGGTCCTGGCCGTGGTCATGGAGGAATCCGGCGGCAACCCGGCAGCGCGTTCGCCTGTCGGCGCGCGCGGCCTGATGCAGTTGATGCCCGGAACCGCGCGCGATCTGGGAGTCAAGAACACGCTCGACCCGGCAGCGAACCTGGACGGCGGAACGCGCTACCTGGCGGCCCAGCTCGACCGGTACGAGGGACGTCTGGACCTGGCTCTGGCCGCCTACAACGCGGGTCCCGGCAATGTCGACCGTGCCGGCGGCCGGGTTCCGGACTTTACCGAGACCCGCAACTACGTGAATCGCGTCATGGGACGATACGCGCGACTGCGCAGTGGCACGGAACTGGATACAGGGCAGAGGTGACCCGGATCGCCGAACCCCATTCCCTGAGGTCGCTGGACGATGCACAACGAGCCGAATCTGCTGCAGCCGGACGAAGGTCGCCAATTGGCGGGCCTCCTGGGCGAGGAACTGACGCACTACCGCCGTTTGCTGCGGCTGGCGTGGCGGCAGAATTCCTACATGAAGCGGCAAGATGTCGACCGGTTGGCCGCCAACGCCCGTGACTGGGGCCGCTGTATCCCGGCCGCGGACCAGGCACGCCTGGCGCGCGAACGGCTGGTGGCGGCCCTGAGCAGCCGGTTGGGCGTGGCGATTCCTCCGGGACGCGTGGGCGACCTTTTGGACTACGCCGGCGCCGACCAGCGCGCGGTCGTGGCCGGCCTGTTGCACGAGATCCGCACGACGGCCGGCACGCTGGCCCGCCAGAACGCCCTGAACCGCCAACTCGCGGAGTTCTGTGTCGAACTGGCGCACGAGGAAGCGGAGATTTTCAAGCGCTGTGTGCTGCAGGACCCCTCGGGCTGCTACCGCGGCGATGCACGGCAGAACGATCGTGGCCCGGGCGGCGTCATCGTCCGGCAGGCCTGAGAGGAACCGCGCATGCCCGGTTTGAACTCGATCATGGACACCAGCCTCTCGGCGCTCTTCGCCGCGCAGGCCGGTCTGGCCACGACCGGCCACAACATCGCCAATGCGAACACGCCCGGGTACAGCCGGCAGGAAGTGCTCTTCGCCGCGCGGAAGCCCGACATGACGGCCTACGGGGCCATCGGGCGCGGCGTCGATGTGCAGGGCATCCGGCGCATCCAGGACGAGTTCCTGTTGAACAACCTGCGCTCGCAGACCGCGCGGGGCGAATCCTTCGGCTCGATCGATTCGGCGCTCAGTGAAGTGGAATCCATCCTCGGTTCGATCGACAACGATCATCTCGGCGATGCCCTGTCGGACTTCTTCGGGGCCTGGAACGCCCTCGCGCAGCCGCCGATTTCGCCGAGCATGAAGACCAATGTCGTCACGCGGACGGTGAGTCTCGTGACGGATTTCCATGCGATCGACGAGAGTCTGGCGGCGCTCGAGGCCAACATCGAGAGCAGCATCAACCTCGAGATCGGCAACCTGAACCGGCTGCTGACCCAGATCGCGGACATGAACCGGCAGATCATGGGCGCCGAAAGCGGCGGTGAGCCGGCGAACGACCTTCGCGACCAGCGCGACCTGCTCATCACGCAGGTGTCGGCCATCGCCGAAGTCTCGGTCCACGAACGCGAGGACGGGACGAAGGACATCATCCTGGCGGGACGGACCATGGTCGCCCGCGACAGCGTCACGCTGTTCGAAAGCACCTACGAGAAGTCCTCCGACGGCTACCGCATGACCATCGTCACGGGCGGGACCAGGAACGAAGTTCGGCTGTCCACCGGGAAGCTGGAGGGCCTGTTGACCAGCCGGGACGTGCACATCCGCGACGTACGCGCGAAGCTGGACGGCGTGGCGAAGAAACTGATCGACGAGGTGAACTCCCTGCACTCCCAGGGCCGCACCGCGACCAGCAGCGGCCTGGAGTTCTTCACCGGCGACAACATGCACACGATCGGATTGAACGAAGCCATCTTCAACAACCCGCAGCTGGTCGCGACCGGGCGCACCACGGCTCCCGGCGACAACGACATCGCGCTGGCGATCGCCAACCTGGGCAACGTGAGCAGCGGCACGTCCGGCGCTCTGACCGTCAACGACGTCTATCGCGACCTGCTGACCGACCTGGCCAGCAACCGCAGCACCTTCGAGTTCATGGTCAACAACCAGCAGAACGTGGTGGCTTCGCTGGAGTCCAAACTGGCCAGCGTTGCGGGCGTCAGTCTCGATGAAGAGGGCGCCTCCATGGTCCGGTACCAGAACAGCTACAACGCCGCCGCGAAAGTCATTTCGACGGTGCAGGAACTGTACGACACGCTCTTGAACATGGTGTAGGGAGGTCGACGCGATGAGCATGCGCATCACCGACAGTTACATGGCGTCGCTCCTGCTGGGCGACCTGAACCGCAGCCTCGGCAACATGCTGGAGCAGCAGCGGATGGCCGGCTCCATGAAGCGGTTGAACTCGTTCGCCGACGATCCCCGGGCCGTGGGCACCGTCCAGCGCTACAAGGCCCTGCTCGCGAACAACGAGGAATACCTGTCGAACGTGTCCCGGAGCCGCATCATCGTCGACAGCACCGATGTGGCGCTGCAGAGCATCAGCCAGGTGCTCTCCGAAGCCCGCGTCATCGCCCTGCGCGAATCCTCGGCGCTGGCCACGCAGACGAGCCGCGGCACGTCCATGGTCGAGGTGGACAATCTGGTCAACCGCCTGATGGACGTGCTGAACACGACCGTCGAGGGCAACTACATCTTCTCGGGACGGCAGACGTCGACGCCCCCGTTCGTCAAGTCCGGGTCGACGGTGCTGTACCAGGGCGACACCGGCGAGATCCGCTCGCGAACCGGACCCGATTCGACCATGACGGTCAACATTCCCGGCAACTCCTTCCTGGGCAGCCAGAGCGCGTCGCTCGGCGGCCGCACCGACATGGCGCCGCGCCTCCAGGCCGGCACCCTGCTTACGGACCTGAATCTGGGAGCCGGCTGGGAGCGGGGGAGCATTTCGGTCAGCGACGGCGACGGCAACATGTGGCAGATCGACCTGAGCGCCTCGGCGACGGTCGGCGATGTGGTCGCCGCCGTCACCGCGGGCACCGGCGGAGCGGTCACGGCGCAGATCAGCGGAGACGGTGCGTCGTTGACGTTTGCCGGTTCCGGGCCCCTGTACATCGGCGAATCCGGAGGGGGCGGGACGGCCGCTTCGCTCGGGATCAACGCGAACTCGGACGGAAGCCTGCTGACCGGCCGCGACGTGCGGCCCGGCGCCGACGGCGCCACGCTCCTGGGCGACATCGAGTCGCTGTCCGGCAAGCTGCCGCTCGGCACCATGAACGTCACCTGGCAGGGCACGACCTATGCCGTCGATCTGAGCGCGGCTGTCACGCTGGACGACCTGGCGACCACGTTCAACGCGACCGTGCCCGGCATGGAACTCGTGATCCAGGATTCCTCGCTGAAACTGGTCGGCGGCAGCCCGGAGACGTTCCAGGTCGTCAACGGCGACGGGACCAACACCGCGAGCGCACTGGGGCTCGCGGGCGAAGGCAGTCCGGTGCGCCTGTTCGGCATGCTGGAGGATCTTCGCGCCTCCCTGGCCGCCGGAGACGCGGACGCGATCCGCAGCGCGGTCAATGAACTGACATCGATCGAGGATATGGTCTACCAGCTGATGATGAAGAACGGTGGCCGCCAGAACGACCTGGACTGGGCCGACGGGATCCTGCGGCAGCGTGACGAGCGGCTGCGTTCGAACCTGTCGCTGGAGATCGACGTGGATGTGGCGAAAGTGGCGGCTGACCTGAGCCGCGCCGAGACGACGTACCAGGCGAGCCTGCTGGTGGCCAGCAAGCTCTACCAGACAAACCTGATGCAGTACCTGCGTTAGACGACCATGGCGCGCGGCGCCGCGATACAAGGAGCCTCTGATGCCGAAGTTCTCGACGGTGCGGTTCGGTGAGCTGGACTACCAGCAGCGTGACGTGATCCACCTGCCCGACGGACTGGTCGGCATGCCGCAGCTGCGCAACTGGCTCCTGCTGGAAATGGGCGACGATATCCCCATGAAATGGTTCCAGTCCCTGGACCGTGCCGATTTCGGCGTCCCGGTCAGCCACGCCTGGCTCTTCCACGACAACTACGAGTTCGACGTTCCGGCCTCGGCCTGCCGTCGCCTCCAGAACCGGGAACCCGGGAACCTGACGGTCATGGTGATCACCACGATCCACCCGGGCGGGGTCCTGGTCACGGGTAACCTCATGGCGCCGTTGGTGATCGACACGGAGACGCGGCAGGGCCTGCAATTGACCCTGGACGACGCCCGCTGGAGCCTGCGCCAGGAGATCGACTACTGCAAATTTGAGCTTGCCGTAACCGGACAGACCCCGGAGAATGCCGGCCAGACGGTGCCGACCTCTTCGGGCGCCCTGCGGATGACCGCCGGGGCGAGCGAAACCGTCGGAGTCTGACCCGGCAGTGTTGCGAGCAATGCCGGCTTGAAACAGGACAGGGAGGTCCCGTGCTCATTCTCAGTCGCAAGCGCAATGAGAAGATCATGATCGGCGACGACATCGCGATCATGATTGTCGATATCCGCGGCGATCAGGTCCAGATCGGGATCGACGCCCCGCGGAGCATTCCGGTGCATCGGTACGAGATCTACGAGGAAATCAAGAGCACGACCCTCGGCGCCGCGGCCTCGGAAAAGGTCGATTTGGCGGCCATCCGGCGCAAAGCGCAGAAAGCGGACGGGGACAAGGACCGCTGAACGAGGGCTTCGGGACGTGTCG
This sequence comes from bacterium, assembly GCA_020049465.1. Taxonomy (GTDB): domain Bacteria; phylum Krumholzibacteriota; class Krumholzibacteriia; order LZORAL124-64-63; family LZORAL124-64-63; genus CAINDZ01. The sequence continues at coordinate 70,960 of JAIFKS010000076.1, forward strand.
AAGGGAAACTCCCCACTCGGGGAGTTTCGTTGTTTCCGGGGGTGTCAGCAGGTGAGGGTCGCGGATTCCGCACGCGAATTTCAGGCCCGGCGGTCGAGGGAGATCGAGTGCGGTGCGCGGTCCTGGTTCCCGACCGACCGCCCGTGCAGGCCGAACCCGAGGCGGACCGCGTCACCGACCTGGGCCAACGCCGTTTCGGCAGCGGTCCGAAGGGCCCGGTCGGCTTCCGTGAGCCGCCCCAGGCGTTGCGCCAGAGCGGTCCGTTCAGCCTGGTCCGCGTCGCCCAGCGCCTTCTCGAGCCCCGCCAGGACCTGCTGCCGGCGCTGCAGCAGCGGCCCGCAGGCGGGTTCGTCGCCCGCCGCCACGGCCGCTCGCAGCGATTCGGTCAGTTCCTCGGTTTCGCCGATCAACTCTTCCAGGGTCATGTCACGCCGATACGGAGATGAGACTCGGGCGGCCGCCGGTTGCTTCCGGCGCGGATGCCCGGGGCGGAGCGGCAGGAACGCCGTCGCCACCCGGGAGTGGGGCAGCAGGATCCGCGCCAGTTCCGCCGACGCGGCTCCGTTCCCGGGCCGCCGACTCGGCCGTGCCGTTGGGCACCTGCCGCCAGGCCTCCAGCAGCGGGCGCAGGACCTGGATGCAGATGGTCACGCGACGCGGGTCGCGGTCCAGCAGCAGACCCAGGTGCTCCCGGAACAGGTAGTCGTAAATCGCCTCGAGGTTGCGGGAGATGTCGCCGCCGACGCTGTGGTCCAGGGCCCCGCGGAGCTCAGCCACGATCCGCTGCGAATGGTTGACTTTCTTCGTGAATCCCGGGCGGTCGTTCGTCTCCAGGGCCCGGTTCGCCTCTTCCAGGTCGCTGATCATCTTCTCGTAGAGCAGGACGACCATCCGTTCCCGGGTCATCGTTCCCAGGTCGGTCTCCCGGTACCGTCGCACACCCTGATTGCCGTACATGAGGTCCGCCTTTTCTGCTGACTACGAGTTGTTGCTGGTGACGATGCCGCTCAGGTAGTTTCCCTGGGACTGGAGCTGGGAGACCATCTGTTCCATCGCGGTGAAGCGCCGCTGCATGGTCAGCTGGTACGATTCGATGCTGCGCTCGTAGCGCTCGATGCTGCCGTCGGTGTACTCGATGCGTTTGTTCAGCGCGTCGGTCGAGATCTTGAACAGGCCATTGGTGCTCTTGGTCATCAGCGTGATTGCCTGGTCGATCTCGTAGGCCTTGCCGGTGTTCCCGTCGCGCTTGATGAAGAAGTCGCGCACACTGCCGAACTGCGCGGACAGGACGTCCTTGAATTTCGCCTCGTCGAACTTGACCAGGCGGCCTTCGCCCCGGGTGACGCCCATCTGCGCGATGAGGGTGATGTCGCCCAGCCCGCCTTCGAGAGCGCCCGAGAACATGCTCTCGACCCGGCTGGCGACGGCGCGCAGGGCCGGATTGTCGCGCATGGCGCCGCCGACGACCGACTGTTTCTGGATGTAGTCGAAGAGGTCGTTGTAGGCGTCGACCATACCCTTCAGGTTGCCGGAAATGCTGTCCGTGTCGCGGCTGACGGTCACGGTGATCTTCTCGGTCGCGGTGGGGTCGGCCTTCAACAGGTTCAGCGTCACGCCGCTGATGATGTCGGTGGGGTTGTTGCTGTCGGCGGTGACTTGGATGCCGTCAACCACCAGCGTGGCGTCGGCCGCCGCGGTGTAGGTCGTCATGACCGGCGACACGCCGCCGGACAGGCCGCTGAGGTCGAGCGTGAAGGCGTTGGCGGTGCCGGCCTCGGTGCCGTTGACGACCAGGCGGTAGCCGCCGGTGGTCGCGCCCGTGTTCACGATGGAGGCCGACACGCCTTCGACGTTGTCGTTGATCAGCGAGGCAAGACCCTCGAGCGTGGTCACCCCGACCAGGCTCAGGGTGTGGGCCTCGCCGTCGACGGTCAGCGACACGTTGCCGGAACCGACACTGTCGAGTTTGCTGTCGTAGCCCTGCGACTGGACCTTCTGGGCGGTGGCCAGCGTCTTGACGAAGATCTCGTACTGGCCCGGCGAGGCGCTGCCGCTGGCGGTGGCGGTCAGGGACTCTTTGACGTTGGTGCTGGCCTTGGCCGAGGAGAACTCCGAGGCGGTGTCCATCTTGCGGGCAGCCGTCTGGAAGGCGAGGAGCTTGGTCTTGAGCGTGGCCAGGCCGCTGATCTGGTCCTGGTAGCTCTTTTTGTCCTTCTGAAGGCGGTAGACGGGCGCTCGTTTGAGTTCCACCAGCTGCGAGATGATGGAATTGGTGTCCAGCCCGGTGGCCAGGCCGGAAAACGAGACTGTCGACATGATCGGCTCCCCGGTTTCAGACAGCTTGTCGATCCGTCGACCCGCCTGCGCTCCGTCAGGTCATTTCGTCAATGACCATGCCGGACATTTCGTCCAGTTTGCGGCGCAGGTTTAGCAGTTTTTCCGGGGGATACTGACGGACCATCGAACCGTCCGGATTGCGCACCTCGATGACGAAGCCGTTGGTGGTCTCGTCACGGCGGAAAGTGATCTTGTGGGGTTCGGGCGCGACACGATCCAGGGCCTCCTGGACGTGTTCGACGTATTGCTGCGCCGTCCGGGGATCCAGGGCCGGGGCCACGGGAAGCGAAGCCGGCGCCGGTCCGGCCTCGACGACCGGAACACGGGTTGCGGTATGGTTCTCGTGGCCGGGGCTCGTCGCCCTGACGCCCGCCCGGGGGTCGACCCCCTCCTGGATGATCTGGATGGTACTCATGGCCATACTCCCTTGGCGGCCCCCACCCGAAATGGGGGAGGGGCCCCGCCGGAGCGGGGCCCCATTCCCGACTAGCCGAGCAGAGACATCGCCAGGCCGCTGCTCATGTTGGCCTGAGCCAGCATCGAGACGCCCGCCTGCTGCAGGATCTGGTAACTGGTCATGCGCGAGGTCTCGCTCGCGATGTCCACGTCCCGGATACGGCTGTTGGCGGCGGCCAGGTTCTCCGACGTCATGTTGATGTTGCGGATCGAGCTCTCCAGACGGTTCTGGACAGCGCCGAAGTCCGAACGGGCGCTGGTGATGGTCGCGATCGCGGAGTCGATCTCGCCCATCGCGTTGGTCGCGCCGGACGAGGAGTCGATCGTGGCCGAAAGGCCCAGACCCGAAGCGTCGAGGTCCGTGCTCAGATCCACGGCCACGCTGTCGCTGGCGGCCGTGCCGATGCCGACCTGGATGGCCACCGAGCCGCCGGTGCCGTCCAGCAGCTTGACGCCGTTGAAGTCGACGCCGTCGCTGATGCGGCCGATTTCCGAGGTCAAAGCGCTGTATTCGGCGTTCAGATAGCCGCGGTCGGTATCGGAGAGGGTGCCGTTCAGCGACTGCTCGGCCAGTTCCTTCATGCGCAGCAGGATGTTGGACACTTCGTCCAGCGAACCTTCCGCGGTCTGGATCAGGGAGATGCCGTCGGCGGCGTTCCGGGAGGCCTGATCCAGCGCCCGGATGTCCGACTTCAGGTTTTCGCTGATGGCCAGGCCGGCGGCGTCATCACCGGCGCGGTTGATCCGCAGACCGGAGCTGAGCTTCTCCATGGACTTCTGGAACTCGGTGGAGCTCTTGGCCAGGTGACGCTGGGTGTTCAGGGAGCTGACGTTGGTGTTGATCCGGATTCCCATGACATTCCTCCTTGAAATGCGTGCGGGACTTCCTTGCCCTCAGCCGGGCGCGCGGCCCGGGATCACTGGTTGTGGTCTGAGTGGCCCCTTTCCCTCCGGACGCCCACTTGTTGTCGTCCGGTGAGACAATTATCGGTATGCTCCGCTTTTGACTTTAGGATATTATTTATGATTGCAAAGATTAATTGTGCTCTGATGCGGGCTACAGAAAGGGCGGAGCGCCCGAAGGCGCCCCGCCCGTGTGCCGGACCTCGAAGTCCGATCAGCGAAAGACCGGTTAGCCGAGCAGGTTCATCGCCAGACCGGTGGTCATGTTGGCCTGCGCCAGCATCGCCACGCCCGCCTGCTGCAGGATCTGGTACGAAGTCAGGGACGAGGTCTCGCTGGCCACGTCAACGTCGCGGATGCGGCTGTTGGCGGCCGAGAGATTCTCCGACATCATGTTGATGTTCCTGATCGAACTTTCCAGACGGTTCTGGACGGCGCCGAAGTCGCCACGGGCGCTGACCACGGTCCTGATCGCATCGTCGATCTCGTCCATCGCCGTCTTGGCGCCGGAGGCGCTGGCGATCGTGGCCGAGATGCCGAGACCCGAAGCGTCAAGGTCGGCGCTCAGGTCAACGGCCACGCTGTCACTGGTGCTCGTGCCGATGCCCACCTGGATCGCCACGGAGCCGCCGGTGCCGTCCAGCAGCTTGACGCTGTTGAAGTCGACGCCGTCGCTGATGCGACCGATTTCCGACGTCAGCGCGCTATACTCCGCGTTCAGGTAGCCGCGGTCGGTGTCCGACAGCGTACCGTTCAGCGACTGCTCGGCCAGTTCCTTCATGCGCAGCAGGATGTTCGACACCTCGTCCATCGAACCTTCCGCGGTCTGGATCAGCGAGATGCCGTCGGCGGCGTTACGGGCGGCCTGGTTCAGGGCCCGGATGTCCGACTTCAGGTTTTCGCTGA
>JAIFKS010000040.1 GCA_020049465.1 bacterium
GGTCTCGACGCCGTGGCCGCGGGGCTCGCCGCGCTTCTGGTCGTAGCCGATGATGATCGTGTCGTAGTCGACCAGCGTCGACTGCAGCCGGCCGTAGGGGCAGATGATCAGGCAGGTCTGCTCGCGGAACCAACTGTAGTCGAAGTACATCAGGGCGGTCCAGAACAGGCACCAGACCAGCGCCGTCGTGTTCCCGTCGAAGAACGGGATCAGTTGCGCCATCGTCCGCGTGGGGATGAAATAGCACATGAAGGCGATGGCGAAGTTCCAGCTCAGGAAGATGAATGCCGCGTGCTTGACCACCCGGCGCCAGATCGCGTCGATGCCGCCTTTCTTGCTGCGGCGCATCCGGGTGATGCGGTCGCCCTCCAGGAACCGCTCGATGGGCCGGAAGACGCCTTCCATGAACACGGTCTGGGGGCAGGCGAAGCCGCACCAGACACGTCCCAGGACCGAGGTCGCCACGAAGAGCCCGATGCCGGCGCCGATGAGCACGAAGAAGAACAGATGGAAGTCCTGGTTCGTGAACGTGGCCCCCATCAGGTAGGCCGCGCGCTCCGGGATGTCGATCAGCACCATCGGGTGGCCCCCGATCGTGATCCAGGGCGCCGCCACGTAGATGGCGATCAGGAAGTAGTAGATGATGTATTTGCGGACCGTCCAGCGCCCGCGCACATCGGCCACCTGCAGGACGTTGCGCGAGCCGTCGGCGTTGATCGTGTAGACGGTGTTCAGGTCGGGCTGCCGCTTCTTCGAGCGCCGGCCGGCCGGCTGCTGCGCGGCGGCTTCGGGTTCGGCGTCGCTGTGGTCCCGTCCGCTCAGGTCCTGGTCGCTCATGTCCTGTTCCTTCCCCGTTCGGTTTTCGCGGGCGGCGAACTCCGAGCCGGATCCTGTCCTTTTGGAAAAAGTAAGAAGGCGGTCGCCGAAAAGCGACCGCCCTCTGCACGGACCCGTTTGGGCCCGATCAGAACAGGCAGGGCTGCCCTTCGGGGGCTTTGCCCGGCACATTGGTGTTCCGGATCGTCATCACGTAGGCCACCACGGCCTGCACGCGCGACGGTCCGAGCTGGTTCTGCCAAGCCGGCATGCCCTTGGCGGGGACGCCGTCGATCACCGTCTTGAGCATGGCCATCGGCTCGCAGCCGTGGACCCAGACGCCATCGGTCAGGTTGGGACCCACCAGGCCCTGTCCCTGGTCGAGGTGGCAGGCCACGCAGTGCTTGACGAAGATCTCGCGCCCTTCGGTTACCTTCGACGCCGTCTGGCTCATCATGACCAGAAAGTTGTTGTCCACGCCCTGCGCGGCGGCCCGCGCCAGCTGCTCTTCCTGCGCCTTCTGCATCACGGTCTCGAATTTCGCGACCGACAGCGGCTTCAGGCTCAGCGTGTGGAACACCAGCCAGTAGCCGAGGGCGAACACGATCGAGCCCCACATGATCCACATCCACCAGTTGGGCAGGCGGTTGTCGAACTCCTGGATCCCGTCGTACTCGTGGGCCATGACCGTGTCCTGCTGGTACTCGGCCCGGTTGTCACGGGTGTTGTCGTTGTTTGCGCTCATGTTCAGCTGGCCCTCCCAGTCTGTCCGCCACGGATTCCGTCCCGGCTTTCGACGGTTTCCTCGGAATCCAGCGGCATCGACGCCAGTTCATGGATGCGTGTCCGGTCGCGCAGGCCCAGGAAAACGAAGGCCAGCACTCCCACGAAGAACGCGACGCTCAGCAACAGCCCGACCAGCGGCCAGGCCAGAAGCGTGCTGTTCGAGAAGAACTCCTGGAACATTCCGTTCTCCCTGCCGGCCGTCCGGCTAGTTCCCGGCCGCGACGGGGGTCGCCGGCGCGGCTTCGGTCGTTTCAGGCGCGATCGTCACCGGGGCCGCCGCCGGGATCGGCGCCGGCGGCGCCGGTTCGAGCGGCTGCGGTCCGCGGCCCAGCCGCTGCAGATAGGCGATGACCGCCGTCATCTCGCTGTTCGGCGCCAGCGTCACGCTCTTGGCGGCCAGATCGTCGGTGATCAGTTCGGCCTGGCTGGCGTAGCGCTGCCCGGCCAGGGCCAGATCCTCGTCCGTGTACGGCACGCCCAGCTTCACCTGCACGGCCATGCGGTGCGTGATCACGGCCGCGTCCACCGTCGCGGTCTTGAAGTGCTTGTACGTCGGCATGTTCGACGCCGGCGACGTCTGCCGCGGATCCATCAGGTGCAGGTAGTGCCACAGGTTGTCGTACTTGCCGCCCACGCGCGCCAGGTCCAGGCCGGTGCGCTTGCTGCCCCACTGGAACGGATGGTCCAGCAGCGACTCTTCCATGCGCGAGTACTCGCCGTAGCGCAGCACCTCGTGGCGGAACGGGCGGATCATCTGGCTGTGGCAGAGGTAGCAGCCTTCGCGGACGTAGATGTCGCGCCCGGCCAGTTCGAGCGGGCTGTACGGCTTCTGCACCCACTTGGCGGTCTCGGCCAGGGCCGGATCCGCGGCGATCATCTGCTCGGTGATCTGCAGCGGCACCTTGTTGCTGGCCATCACCGTCGGGATGATCTCGACGGCGCCGCCGACCAGGATCGCCAGCAGGGCCAGCAGCGTGAAGACCAGCGCGTTGCGCTCGATCAGCCCGTACCAGTGGCCCCAGCGCTTCTGCTGCAGGCCGTAGGAGATGATCATCGCCACGCTGATGACGATCAGCAGGGCCAGCAGCACCGGGCTGAGCATGCTGCCCGCGGCGCCGAACCAGATCGACAGCACGATCAGGCCCATCATGAACATCATGGGAGCGCTGGTCAGCAGCTGCCAGGCGCTCTCGCGGTCGGCCGCCGGACGCCGCGCCGGCACCTGCACGCTGACGGTGACGGGCTTGCCCTGCCTGGCCGTCATCAGCAGGTTGTAGACCAGCAGGAACGAACCCAGGAAGAACAGCACGCCGCCGAGCAGGCGCGTGTGGTACATCGCGGTGCTGTTGGACAGGCCTTCGATGAAGTCCGGGTACTTCAGGAAGCCCTCGGCGTCCAGCGCGCGCCAGAACAGGCCCTGGCTGACGCCGCTGACCCACATCGACACGACGTACATCAGGATGCCGATGGTGCCGACCCAGAAGTGCAGTTCCGCCAGCTTGGTGCTGTAGAGCTTGGTCCCGTACAGGCGCGGCACCAGCCAGTAGAGGATGCCGAACGTCATGAACGAGTTCCAGCCCAGCGCGCCGCCGTGCACGTGGCCGATGATCCAGTCCGTGTAGTGGCCCAGGGCGCTGACGCTCTTGATCGACAGCAGCGGACCTTCGAAGGTGGACATGCCGTAGAAGGTGACGGCCACCACGAAGAACTTGATCACCGGGTCGGTGCGCAACTTGTCCCACGAACCGCGCAGCGTCAGCAGGCCGTTGAGCATGCCGCCCCACGACGGCGCCCACAGCATGATCGAGAACACCATGCCCAGGGTCTGCGCCCAGTCGGGCAGCGCCGTGTACAGCAGGTGGTGCGGACCGGCCCAGATATAGAGGAAAATGAGCGACCAGAAGTGCACGACCGACAGGCGGTACGAGTACACCGGGCGCTCGGCCGCCTTCACCATGAAGTAGTACATCAGGCCCAGCGGCGGCGTGGTCAGGAAGAAGGCCACCGCGTTGTGGCCGTACCACCATTGCACCAGCGCGTCCTGCACGCCCCCGAAGATCGGATAGCTGTGCGTCAGGCTGGTCGGCAGCTGCAGGTTGTTGACGATGTACAGGACGGCGATGGTGACGATCGTCGAGATGTAGAACCAGATCGCGACGTACAGGTTCTTCTCGTTGCGGATCGCCAGCGTCCAGAAGAAGTTCACCGCGAACACGACCCAGACGACCACGACCAGCAGGTCGATCGGCCAGATCAGCTCGGCGTATTCCTTGCCCTGCGTCAGACCGAGCGGGTAGGAGATGGCGGCGCAGACGATGACCAGCTGCCAGCCCCAGAAGTTGGCCCAGCTGAGCAGGTCGCTGGCCATGCGGACCTTCAGCAGCCGCTGGGTGGAGTAGTAGATGCCCGCGAACATGCCGTTGCCGACGAAGGCGAAGATCGCGGCGTTCGTGTGCAGCGGGCGCAGGCGCCCGAAGCTGAGCCACTCGAGGCCGAAGTTGGCCTGCCAGAACGAGAGTTGTGCGGCGACGATCACGCCGAGGAGGAACGCGACGACGCCCCAGACCACCGTGATGGTCGAGAAGGCCCGCACGATCGCGTCATCGTAGACGACCGTCTTCATCTGCGTGTTGGTGGCTTCCATGGGGAGCACCTTCCTCCTTATTCCCGTTCGACGATCAGGGGCCTGCGTGGGACCGCGCGCGGCGCGCGCGCAGAACGCGCCTACGCCGGCGGCGGCGGCGCGTTCGTATCCCCGACCTCATTGGAACCCAATCGGTCCAATTTGTCACCTTCGTTCCGAGGGTCAACTTCTTTCGCGATCTCGTCCTGTTTCGTTTCGGCATCGTCTTCCAGAGGCAGCAGTGAAAGGCGTTCGCCATGGTCGAAATCGCCGTCGGACAGTCTGGTGAAAAAGAAAATGAGTCCCGCTATCACTAGCGCGAGACTGAAGAACACCAGGACGACAATCACTTCCATGAGGACCCCCGGGCCATGCGTACGGCCGTCAGGCTGACGACGCCGATCGAACTGGCCGGCATGAACACGGCGGCGGCGACCGGTGTGACCAGGCCGGCGGCGCAGAAGGCGATCGCCGCCACGTTGTAGACGATGGCGAGCACGAGATTGTCGCGCACCACGCGGCGCAGGCGACGGGCCTCCCACAGCGAGCGGCCGATGGCGGCGATGCCGTCGCCCAGGAAGAAGAAGTCGGCCTTGCCGGGCAGCACCGGTCGGTCGACCGCCGGCGTGGCGGCGCACCAGGCGGCGGCGAAGCTGGGCGAATCGTTCAGACCGTCGCCAACCATGAGCGTGTCGCGCCGGTCCAGCGCGCGCACGCGCGCAGCCTTCGCCTCGGGGTCCAGATCGCCTTCGGCCCGCTCGGGTGGCAGGCCCAGCGCGACGGCGGCGCGGTCGACCTTGGCCTGGGCATCGCCGCTGAGCAGGTGCAGTTCGTAGCCGGCGGCCCGCAGCGCGGCGATCTCGCCGGCGGCGTCGGCCTTGAACTCCTCGGCCGGCGACACGCGCAGCAGCGTCTGCCCATCGCGGGTCAGCACAGTCAGGCCTTCGGCGCCGGCTTCGGTGAGGCCTTCGGCGGCCTGGGCCTCGTCGCCGCGGCCCGCCGCGAACGCGGGGCGGCCCAGCCGCCACACGCCGTCCGGCAGAACCAGTTCCAGGCCGCGGCCGGCGATCTCGCGCAGGCTGTCGGCGTCCTCGCCGGTCACCGCCGGTTCGTCGGAACGCACCGGGCCGAGCGCCGCGGCCACGCAGGCGCTGACCGGATGGTTGCTGCGCGCGGTCATGTGCCGCAGCACCGCGCGCGCGCGGGCCGGCAGGGCGGTCAGCGCCGCGGCACTGTCATCGTCCAGGACGAGGCGGCCCATGGTCAGGGTGCCGGTCTTGTCCAGCAGGATGCGCCGCACCGCCAGCGCCTTCTCCATGAACGACGGCTTGCGCACGAACACGCCGGCGCGCCGCAGCCGGTGGTGCGTCAGTTCCTCGGCCAGCGGCGTCGCCAGTCCCAGCGCGCAGGGGCAGGTGACGACCAGGATGGCGATCGTGGTCTCCAGCGCCTGGGTCAGGTCGCGCCCGGCCCACAGCAGGAAACCGCCGGCGGCCGCGACCAGCACCGCGCCCACGTACCAGCCGGCGATGCGGTGCCACCACTGGGGGCGGAACTGTTCATCGGCGATCGACGTCGTGCGCAGCAGGTCGTTCAGGCGGCTGTCGACGAAGTTCTCGGCGGCGGCCACGGCGAAGCCCTGTCCGGTGGCGTTGAAGGCGCCGGCGGGGATGGCGTCCCCGGGAGCGAACGCGACCTGCCCCGATTCGCCGGTGATCCAGTCCAGCGCGGCCTCGGTCGAGCGGCGCAGCAGCAGGCCGCGCACCGGCAGCAGGTCGCCCGGCGCGATCCACAGTTCATCGCCCAGCACGACCTCGGCGGCGCCGACGGCTTCGAGCCGCCCGGCGCGCACCCGCTTGACCGTCAGGTTCTCGGCGCCGCTGGATTCGAGCAGCGAGTTGCGGTTGCGCTCGAGGATGTGTTCCTGCGCCCAGCGTCCGACCAGCATCAGCGCGATGAACGCGCACAGGCTGTCGAAGTAGGTGGCCTCCATGCCGCCGGTCAGGAAGGCGTAGACCGAACCCGCATAGGCCAGCGTCATGCCCAGCGCGATGGGCACGTCCAGATGCAGCACGCCGCGCCGCAGGCCGGCCAGCGCGCCGCGGTAGAACACGCCGCCGCCGGCGATCAGCGAGACGGTCGCCATGCCGAAGCTGAGCCAGCCGAAGAAACGGTAGAGCAGCCCCTCCTCGAGTCCGAGGTAGACGCTCACGCTGAACATCATCACGTTCATGGCCATGGCGATGGCGATGGCCATGCGCATGATCAACGAACGCGAGTGACGCTGCACGCCCTTGCGCGCGGGTCCCAGCCGGTAGCCGAAGCGTTCCAGTTCGGTCAGGAAGGCCTTCAGGTCGCCGCGGCCCGTATCCCAGGCCAGTTCCACCTTGCCGAGGGCGGGGTTCAGCCGGATCTGCACGCCGGCGGCCTGACGTCGGAACAGTTCCTCGATCAGCCAGACGCAGGCGGCGCAGTGCACGCCCTGGATGTCCAGGTCCAGGCGCAGGACGCGGTCGCCGGGAGCGGCCGCTTCGCGTTCCTCCACGATGCGGTCCAGCCAGGCGAAGCTGTCGGGCCGCAGCGTCGGGGCGGGCGACGTGGTGGTGGGCTTCAGGTTGTAGAATCGTTCGAGGCTCGCGGCATGGATCAGTTCCCACACGCCCTGGCAGCCGCGGCAGCAGAAGGGGCCGTCGGCGGGTTTCCAGTAGCGGGTCAGTTCGTTGCCGCAGTGCAGGCAGACGCCGGCGCGGGCGGCGCGTGTCCAGTCCTCGGGCCAGTCGGCGGGAAGGGCGACGGGATCGGTTTTCATCCGCTGGGTGCTCGCTTCCGGCGGCAAAAGCCACATGATCACAAGGAGTTGTCGTGCGCGGAGTGTGGGCGGATTGTAGGCCGGGCCGCGACCGCCGTCAATCGGGCCGGCGCTTCCCGCGGCAGGAAGCGCCGGCCGTCCGGTGTTCGCACGGCTAGAAGAACGGCACGAAGCCCCAGCGGATCTCGCGCACGATGCCCACCAGCTTCCCCGCCCGCAGCATGAACTCCACGCCCATGAACACGACCAGCAGGGCCGCGCCCAGGTTGAAGCGGCGCTGCAGGGCCGGCGCCAGCCGCCCGGCACCCAGGCCGACGGCCAGGAGCACCGGCACGGTGCCCGCGCCGAAGACGGCCATGGTGGCGGCGCCGTGCAGGGGCGTCGGGGCGGTCAGCGCGGCGGCGGCCATCGCGTAGACCGGACCGCAGGGCAGAAAACCGTTGGCCACGCCCAGGAAGTAGCGGCCGGCCATCGACTGCGTGCCGGCCAGGGACATGAACCGCTCGGCGATCCACTGGCCCAGCCGATGGCTCTGCAGCAGTCTGCCCGTCGGGAGCCAGCCGCCCAGTCCCAGGCCCATGAGCACCATCAGCGTGCCTGCCAGCAGGAAGATACCGGCGCGCAGGCTTGCCGAGGGCCCCGCCGACTGGGTCGCGGTCATGAGCAGGCTGAAGGCCGCGCCGATCAGCGCGTAGGAATTCAGCCGCCCCAGATGGTACAGGAGAAGACCCGGCAGCAGCTTTCGCAGCCGGCTGTCGGCTTTGCCCTGGGCCAGGGAAAAAGTGCTGATCAACGGACCGCACATGCCCAGGCAGTGGCCCAGACTGGTGGTCAGGCCGACGCCCAGCGCCGCCCACAGGGTGAGGGTCGCGGCGTGGGCTTCCGCGACGGGACCGCAGCAATCCATGTTTGCCTCCCGGCGTCACATTCGCTGACGGGTAAAGGGTGGCGAGGAAGCCGAACCATAAGCGGTGCGCGGAGGGCGGGCAAAGGTGTGATGTTGTCCGGTCCCTGCGACTCCCGACGCCGGGCCGCTGCCTTGACGATGCCCCGATGTGGCCCGTATGCTGCCCTGCCCGGCCGCGCGGCCGGACCTGGCCGCGTTCCCGCTGAAAGGACACCGTGAAGAGCATTCCCCGCAACAGCAGCCACGCCGTCGCTCCCGGCGGATTTCCCTGGCGGCAGGCCGCCATCGTCGCGGCGGTGGCGCTGGCGGTGCGCGTGCTCTTCTGGCTGCCGGCCTCGCGCTCGCTCTTCCTGCAGACGCCGGTGGTCGACGCCTCGTTCTTCGATCTGTGGGCGCGCGCGCTGACCGAAGGCCGCGTCTTCCAGGATCAGGCGTTCTTCAAGCCGCCGCTGGCCGCCTACCTGCTGGCGGCTCTGTACCGCCTCGGCCTGGACCTGCCGGGCGTGCTCGCCCTGCAGCTGGGCGTGGGGATCGTCACCTCGGTGCTGACGTTCGCCATCGGTCGTCTCGTGTTCACCGCGAAGGTGGCGCTGGCGGGCGCGATCGCCGCGGCGGCGCTGCCGATCCTGCCTTTCTTCGAAGCGCAGCTGGTGGCCGAGGCCTGGACCACAGCGCTGGCCCAGGGCTCCCTGCTGCTGTTCCTGCTCGCGCTGCGCGAGCGCGAACAGCGTCCCACCCTGAAGCTGGCCCTGGCCGGCCTGCTGCTGGGGCTGGCCGCACTGGGGCGTCCGAACGTGCTCATCGTCCTGCCGGTGCTGGGCGTTTGGCTGTGGCGGCAGGGCCGTGCGGGTCGTCGTCCCGGCTGGCGTGCGCTCGTTCCCTTCGTCGTCGGCTGCGTGGTGGCGGTATCGCCCGCGACGATGCACAACCTTCGGCACGGCGAGTTCACGCTTGTCAGCGCGAACCTGGGCGTCAATCTGCTGACCGGACACAGTGATCAGGCCGATGGCGTCTCGGCCATCCCCGTGGGCGTGCGCTGGGACGGTCTGCAACTGGAGGCGCGTCAGCGCGGCGCCGCCACGCCCGGCGCCTTTTCGGCGCTGATGACGCGCGATGCGCTGCGCTGGGCCGTGGCGCACCCCGGCCGCGAACTGCAACTGCTGGGCACGAAGATCCTTCTGCTGCTCAACGCGCGCGAAGGCCGCAACAACATCAATCCCCGCTGGCTGGCCGAACAGGACGGCGTGTTCGTGCTGGCGCGCTGGTGGCCCGGCACGTGGCTGCTGTTGCCGCTGGCGGTGTGCGGGCTCGTGTTCCTGCCGCGCGAGCCGCGGGTCGATCTGCTGCGCTGGCTGATCGTCGTGCAGGCGGCGGCCATCCTGCCCTTCTTCGTCGCGGCGCGCTTCCGGGCGCCGCTGCTGCCGCTGGCGGCGCTGTTCGCCGCGGCGTTCATCGCGCAACTGCCGGTCTGGCGACGCACCGACCGCCGGCGCTTCCTCGTTGCGCTCCCGGCGGCGGCGGCGCTGTTCGCCGTGGTGAACGTGGACTGGTGCGGGCTGGGCCGCGACCGCTGGCTGGCGGCCGACCATTTCAACCTGGCTCTGATCCACTCGCGCGCCTTCGGCGGCCGGCAGCCCGACCCGACCCTGGCCGGACAGCACTTCCGTCGCGCCGTGGAACTGGATCCGGACGATGTCGACGCTCACGAACGCTTCGGCGCCTTCCTGCTGACGCGCGCGCAGCCGGAAGTCGAGCGCGCCCGCTCGCTGATGGCCGCCGGCCGCATGACCGAAGCCGCCGCCGCCCGGGCGCAGGCCGCGCCGGTGCTCGAGGAGGCGGCCGGCCACCACGCGCGCGCGCTGGAACTGTATCCCCGCTCGCACCGCTCGGCGCTCAATCTGGGATTGTGCCGCCTGTGGCAGGGTGAACTGTCGGCCCTGGGGCTGGGCCCGGCGTCGACGTCCGCGGACGCGACGGTCGCCGCGGCGGCGCTGGCCTACTACGGGTTGGCGGGCGAGGCTCTGCAGACCGCCGCGCGCATCGACCCGACGTGGAACGATCCGCGCCAGGCGCTGCAGGATGTGCGGCGCCGCGCGCTGGCCCTGCCCGCGGTGACGCCGGCGGTGGAAGCCGCCCAGAACCGGCTGCGGTCGGCCGGCGCGGGGGGCGCGCCATGAGCGGCCGTTCACATTCATGGTCCGTCGCGCTCGCCTTCGCGGCGATGTTGCCGGCGTCAGGAGTCGCCGGCGCTGCCGCGATCGCCGCATCGGAACCGACGCCGACGGCCACGGCGCACGCTCCGCGCGTGCCCTGGCGGGGCGACCTGACGTGGAACGACGCCGTCGCCGTTGCGCGCGGTCGCGAACAGCCCATCCTCATCGACTTCACCGCGGTCTGGTGCGGTCCCTGCAAGCTGCTGGATGTGATGGTGTTCACCGAAACGCCGGTCATCACGGCGCTCGCGGACGTGCTGACGCTCAAGGTGGACCTGGACCATCCCGGCGCGGACGATCTGCCCCGCCGCTTCGGCGTCACGTCGATTCCGACCCTGGTGTGGTGCGACGCCGACGGCGTCGAACGGGACCGCTTCAGCGGCTATGTGTCGTCGGTGCGCTTTCTGGAAATGATCGCCGACTGGCGTGCGGGCGTTTCCATCGATACCGGTCTGGCCCGGCGTCTGGCGGCCCGCCCCGAATCGCCGGGTCTGCTGCTGGAGTCGGCCCGTCGGCATCGGCGCGCCGGCCGCGAGCGCGAGGCCGCAGTGGATCTGCGGCGGTTGCTTAATCTCGCGGCGGTCGCCGACACGGCGACGCTGGACGATGCGCGGGTGGAACTGGCAGAGCTCGTGGAAACGGAAGCGGCGCCGGCGCCGGCCGTGCCGTTCACGCCCTGAAAGCACACCCTTGGAAAAGCGAACCGGCCCCGCATAGCGGGGCCGGTCCAACGGCATGCCGGTGGGGGATTGGAGGGAGAACCGACAAGCCGCGAGCCTGAAATGGCGTCGAATGGTATTCGACTATCCTTGAGTTTATACGAATCGCCACAGAAATGCAACAAAAACCTCGGGAGTTCTTTAGTCAGTTTTGGTTTTTCGTGTGATCTGGACCTTTAATGTCCCGAAAGCGAGATAATCGCGCGCGAGAGAGAGTTGCCGCAAATATCCAATTCCCATTCGATTAGCGGGCCATCCAGGTCTGTGGCGGGCCAGCCGGGCGCCCGCAAGCTCGCGGCAGCCGACCGTGTGATTATCTTGCCGCGAGCGTGCCGCTTCGGGCGCGCACACTCGGCGGGCCGGAATTCCGGTGCCCCTCTCCTCGCGCCAAGGCGGATTCTCCATGCAAGCGACACCCGAGCGCCGTCTGTTGACCGTCCAGCCCCGGGGTTTCTGCGCGGGTGTCGAGCGGGCCATCGAAGTGGTCGAACGGCTGCTCGAGTTGCACGGCACGCCGCTCTACGTGCGTCGCGAGATCGTGCACAACCGGGCGGTGGTCGAGGATTTCCGCGCGCGCGGCGTCGTGTTCGTCGACGAACTGACCGAGGTGCCTGACAGCGCGACGGTGGTGTTCAGCGCGCACGGCATCGCGCCCACCGTTCGGGAAGACGCGCAGCGGCGCGGCCTGCGCGCCATCGACGCCACGTGTCCGCTCGTGACCAAGGTTCACCAGGAAGTGCTGCGGCACGTCGACGACGGCCGCCACATGATCCTGATCGGACACGCGGGCCACGACGAGGTGCTGGGCACGATGGGCGAAGCGCCCGGTCACATCACCCTGGTGACGAACGTCGCCGAAGTCGCCGCGCTTCCGTTTCCCACGGACATGCCGCTGGCCCTGGCCACGCAGACGACGCTCAGCGTCGACGAGACGCAGGAGATCGCCGCGGCGCTGCGCGCGCGCTATCCGCAACTGGTCGAACCGGCCCGGAGCGATATCTGCTACGCCACGCAGAATCGGCAGGACGCGGTCAAGACGCTGGTCGGGATGGGCATCGGCCATCTGCTGGTCGTCGGCTCGACCAACAGCAGCAACAGTCGGCGCCTCTGCGAGGTGGCGTCGAATCTCGGCGTGCCGGCCACGCTCATCGACGGTCCGACCGATCTGGACCTGGGCGACCTGGCGGGCATCGCGGTGATCGGCCTGACCGCCGGAGCCTCCGCGCCCGAGCATCTGGTGCAGGCCGTGATCCGCGAACTGGAGACCGCCGGCTGGCGCGAGGAACCGGTGCTGGCCATGCAGGAAAACGTGCGTTTTCAGCTGCCGCCGGAACTGCAGGCTCCCCGCCGCGGCTGAGCGGGCGCGGCCCCGCTGCGAGGCCGCGGCACGACCCCGTTGGTTGCGCGGTTTACTGGTCGTGCGGGCTTGTATATATTCATGTTAGAAGCCAATGGACCGGGCTGGTTGCGCATCGACCATCGATGCCGGTGCGGGCGTCCGGGGTGGCGGCGGAAGGCGAGGCGGCGGGCATGGATCGCAAACTCTATGAACTCCAGGCGGAACTCTGCAAGACCCTGGCGAATCCCAAACGGCTGGAGATCCTCGAGATCCTGAAGGAACACCAGGAGATCTCGGTCAACGATCTGGCCGAGCTGCTGGAGATCCCCAAGGCCAACACGTCGCAGCATCTGGCGGTGCTGCGGCAGGCCGGTGTCGTCGCCGCGCGCAAGGACGGCATCAACGTCTACTACAGCCTGCGCTCGACGAAGATCTCCGAGGCCTGTGCGCTCACGCGTCAGATCCTGCTGGAGCGGATCGAGGCCCACGTGGGCCTGTCGGACCTGATCCGACGCGGCAACGACTGAACGTCCGTCTCCTGAACGTCAGGCGCTCGTCCGGCGCGGCGCCGGCAGGGTGTTCGCCGCCGCTGCCCACCAGCGCGCCACGCAGCTTCTCACTTCGGCCGGATCCGGACGCGGCTGCGAGCGCTCTGCCGCCCGGCGGCCCAGCTCGCCGAGCACGCGCGACAGCACCGCGGGTTCATCGTGGATTTCCCGCTCATCAAGCGCCATCTCCTTGCGCAGGTGATCGAGCAGACCTTCGGTGACCTTGTCGCGCAGGCGAGGTACCAGAGGCAGTTGCGCGGCGAATGCTTCCGCATCCCCTTCCACGCGCTCGAGCAGTTCCAGCACCGGCCCGCGCATGGCGGCGGACACCGCGCCCGATTGGTCGACGTCGTCCGGCGTCACCGCGCGTCCGCGTCCGATCCGCCAGGCCTCGATGAACGCCGTCAGCGCCCAGGCGTGCCGGCGCAGGCCGGCTTCCATCGCCGCGTCGATCACGCCGGCATCGACCAGGTGGACGGCCGAGGCGAGCAGGGGCCCCACCCGGGTGGCGCCGGCGACGGTCAGGCGGTACAACAGATCCGCATCGGCGAACAGCAGCCAGTCGACATGTTGGGCCACGGCGTCCTGCCGCGGGTCGAACGGAGGTACGCCCACAGCCAGGCGCCAGGCTTCCAGGCCGCCGGGCCCGGGGGCGGGCACGGGGACGGCGGGCGGCGCCGGCGGCGCCAACTGGCCGGCTGTGGCCGCGCCGCCCAGGCTGCGCGCCGCCGCGAGATCGATCAGATGCGGCTCGGGCAGAGCGCGCCCGGCCAGGGCCTGCCGCCAGGCGCCGGCGTCGTGCGGCTGGCTGGTCAGGTAGAAGATCTGACGGCCCTGTTCGAGCGCCAGTTCACCGAGGGCGCCGCACATGGCCGCAAACCGGTCCAGGTCGGTGGTTGTCAGGGCTTCGTCCAGGAACAGGGGCAGGGGCTCGCCGCTCTCCATGGCCGTGATGAAGGCCAG
>JAIFKS010000165.1 GCA_020049465.1 bacterium
ACGAAACCGACGCCGCCACGAACAACCCGAAGGCCAGCCAGAACACCGGGCGCAGCCCCCACAGTTCGAACACCGCGAAGCCGACCAGGGGACCGATGGTGCCGCGGATGCCGACCATCGCCACGTGGATGCCCTGGTAGTAGCCGCCCTGCCCCGGGGGGGCAAACGCCATGCTGCCCACGTTCCAGGTGATGTTCACCCCGGCCATGCCCACGGTGTAGACGGCGAACGCCAGGTAGACCAGCGGCAGCGCGTGGCCGACGCCGGCGATGCCGGCCGCGTCCAGCGCCACCGGGAAGAACGCGAGCAGGAAGAACGCCACGGCGCACAGCCGCACCGGGTGGTAGCGGTCCATGACGCGGCCCATCAGCGGGCCCAGCAGGGCCACGCCGATCTGGCCGACCAGCACGCGCGCGGTCGAGATCTCGTGGTAGCTCAGCTTCAGCTGCTCGGTCAGGAAGATCGGGACCACCGGACTCAGGCACATGAACGCGGCGCCGTAGGTCATGAAGTTGATCTCGAACCAGTTGAAGGCGCGGTCCTGGCGGTAGATGCTCATGGCGTCGGCGAACGGGCGGGTCAGGCCGCGCCAGACGCGCCCGGGCGTGAACGGCCCCACCGCGCGCGAGGGCAGCGGCAACGCTCCCAGCAGGCGGAAGGGAGCCGGTTCGGGCGGCGTGCCCTCGGGGACCGGCGCGCGCGACAGCAGGAACAGGTAGAGGAAGCCGCAGACGCCGAGCACGGCGTAGACCACCCGGAACAGCTCGGGATCGCGGTCCAGGATGGCGCCCAGGCCCAGACTGGCCAGCACCGCGACGCCGTTCTGGATGCCCGTGCCCAGGCCGAAATAGCGGCCGCGCAGCTTCGGCCGGAAGTTCTGCTCGAAGATGTTGTTCTGCGCCGGGTAGACCATGGCCGCGAAGAAGTAGACCACCGCCAGCAGCATCGACATCTGCACCGCGCTCTGTACCAGCAGCGTCAGCAGCATGACCAGGCGGCCGAGGATGCCGGCCCAGACCAGGAACGTGCGCCGCTGGCCGCGCGAGGCCAGCAGATGTCCCCAGTACAGCGCCAGGAACATGCCCAGGTTGTCGAGCATCGCCGACAGCGTGATCAGGCCGGTGGAGGCATGCAGGCTCTTGGCCAGGACGTAGGGGATCAGCAGGTAACCGGCCCACCACAGTCCCTGCAGCACGGAGCCGGCCAGGAACAGGCGCAGCGTGGCCCGTTCCAGGGGGGTGGGTTCGACCGATGATTTCCAGAAACGTCGCCTGGCGCTCATGGGTGGTGCGCCATGGGGACGGATTTCGTCACGGCGTCGGCTCTCCGGCCGCGGCGACCTCGGGTCCCGCCGCCGCTTCCGGTTCCGCAAGGATGAGAGCCTCGAGCTCCGGCTTCAGGATGCCCAGGATCGCCACCGGCAGCGAACTGGTGAACCCGTAGCGGTCCGCCTGCTGGCCGGGCACGTAGGCCGTCAGCACGCCGTAGAAACGGTCGCCGATCAGGAAGGCGAACGTCGACGTGCGGTTGATGGCCAGCGAGCTGATCTCGTTGCCGCGCGAGTCGTACGTCGTGGAACGGTTGTCGCCGGTGCCGGTCTTGCCGCCGACCGGAATGGGCGTGCCGTCGGCCGTCTGGTAGGCGCCCTTCAGGCGGACCGCGGTGCCGCCCTCGACGATGCCGATCAGTTCTGGCCGCACGGCGTCGGCGATCTCGCGCCGCAGCACGCGCTCGCCGGTCGTCGGCGTGCGCTTGAGGCGGGTCTCGAACGGCGTGCCGGCGCCGAAGGTCATGCTCTCGATGCGCGCCGACGGGTAACGCATGCCGCCGTTGACGATGATGCCGACCAGTTCGGCCAGCGCCGCCGGCCGGTCGGCCGAGCTGCCGATGGCCGTGGCGTACGACGGCACCAGCGATTCGAACGGGTAGCCCAGCCGCTTCCACCGCGCGTGGACCGAACTGAAGGCATCCACTTCCATCAGCGTCTGGATGCGCCAGTCCTGCCGCTGCTTGTGGCGCACCTTGAACAGCCAGGAATAGGCTTCCTGCCGCGCCTCGGCGCCGGCCTTCGTCACTTCGGACTGCGTCGCTCCGGGGTGCTCGCGCAGATAGGCCAGCAGCCACAGTTCAAGCGGGTGGATGCGGCACATGTAAGCGCGATCCTGCAGCGAGAACTTGTCCACCGCGTAGCGGTCGTACAGGTCGCGGATCGCGCTGTCCGACAGCTTCGAGCCGGGCAGGTGGTCGCGCATGAACTTCGTGAACTCTTCCTGGTCGGCGTCGGGTACCACCGAGCGGTGCACCACGGCCAGGCGCGTGGGCGAGCGGGACATGTTGTCCAGCAGCACCTCGATGGCCTCGCTCGCCGGCAGCTCCTTGTACTTCTTGTAGAAGCGGTTCTGGAAGACCTGGCCCTCGCGGTCGGCGAAGCGCTGCAGGTACTCCAGGCGGCGCGGGTCTTCCTTGTCCTCGAGCAGCTCGGGCAGCGATTCGTGGCGCGCCAGTTCGTAGCGCACGATGTCGCGCATCATGCGGATGAAGACGAGGTTGATCGACCGGCGCAGGCCCTCGCGCACCGTCGGTGCCGAGCCGTCGTCCTTGTCGTCGAAGTTCGAGAACCGGTGTACGCCGCCGCCGGTGAAGAAAGATTCGTCCGGATTGGCCGAGTACGACCGGTTCAGCGCCGCGTCCAGCACCGCGACCAGCGAGGTGTCGCCGCCTGAGCTGAAATAGTCGACGGCCCAGCGGGTCAGGCGGTCCGACGGCGCCACCTTCACCGCGCGCAGCGAGTCGGGCTGGCCGCCGAGTTTGGCCTGCAATTCGGCGATGCACTCCAGATAGGTGACCAGCGTACGCAGCTTGGCGGTCGAGCCCAGCTCCAGCTTGACGCCTTCGTTGATGTTCAGCGGCTGGTTGTAGTTGTCCACCTGCACGCGCAGGAAGTCGGCGTCCCCGACGTGCTCGTACAGCGTGAAACTGTAGATGACCTGCCGCGGGTCGCCCTTTTCCAGCAGCCGGAATCCGCGCAGGCTGTGCGAGTCCAGGAAGGCTGGATCGCCCATCTGGGACAGCACCTTCGTGACGCCGGCCTGGGCGCGGCGGTCCAGCGTGGTGTGTACGATCAGATCCAGCCGGTCCAGATCGTAGAGTTGCGGCACGTCGAGAATGTTCAGCAGCCGCGGACGCACCGCGTTGGCCGCCTTGCGCTCGATGTAGTCGGTGCGGCGCTTGCCGGGGTCGGTCGGTTTGAGCACCAGCTTCTGGTCCAGGGCGGCTTCCAGCAGATCGGGCGGGATGACGCCTTCGCGGCCGAGCACGTTGAGGTACTCGTTGGTGCGCTCTTCAAGCGCGTCGCGCTTCGGGTCCAGGTAGTAGGCGGGCCGCCGCTGCGCCAGCAGCAGGCTGAGCACCTGCTTGAAGACCATCGCGCGCGCCTTCAGGTCGGGCTGGCCGTCGGGGGCCGGAGCCAGCAGCCGGTTCATCTCGTCGAAATCGGCGCCGTACCAGGCCTCGACGCCGTCGCCCACGCCGATCACCTCGCCGTGCCCCGGCACCGCGCCCAGGGGCAGCGAGTTGATGTACTCGGTGACGATGCGCTGCCGCGCCGCCATCGTCTCTTCGCCGTGCAGGTAGGCGCGCAGTGAAGCGCTGGCGACCTGGCGGAACTTCTCGCTCACGGACGAGGTGCGCCCCTCCGGCGAGTGGCGGTACTTCTCCATCTGCGTGGCCAGCGTGCTGCCCCCGGTCACGCGCTGCTCGGGGTCCAGTTGGTGGATGCCGAGCTGAAGGACGGAGCGCGCCAGCCGGTCCCACTCCAGGGCCGGATTCCGGTACGGGTATTTGGGGTCCAGCAGTTCGCGGTTCTCGATGAACAGCAGCGACTGCACGGTCAGGTCCGGAACCGACGCGAAGTTGGGGTAGGTGCGGGTGGGGCGGCGCGCGTCGTAGATGGGCTCGTCGTCGGCGGTCATCAGCACCAGACCGGCGCGCGCCTTCTCCCAGTAGGTGGTGAACAGACCCTTGTCCGTCAGCTCGCGCATGCGTTCGGACCAGCGTGCCTGCGCGTCGATCGTGAAGCCGCGGGCTCCGGCCCGTTCCGTGAACTCCTTGATGCGCACGTAGCCGTGGCGGGTGTCGAACGGCCCGTCCTCGGGGAAGCGGATGGTTTCGCTGGGCCCGGGCTCGACATCCCAGGTCATGTCGCTGGCCAGACGGCTGATGTGCCGCGCCTGCTCGCGCGAGGTCTTCATCTCCCGGGCGACGAAGACGATCGCGGCGATGAGCAACAGCAACAGGACGCCTATGACGAGGCGTCCGATCATTCCTGGCTTCCATTCGAAGCGGGCGCGGGGAAGCGTGGCCACGGAGCTCCTCTCCCAGTCCATCCTGATGCCGATCCAAACACGGAGTATACTCTGCCGGTGTCAAGCGTGTGAACGGCGATCCGTGGCCGACCGGCCCTTGACGGGCTTATTTTCGACCGGGGCCGCGCGCAGCTATCGGCCGCGCCGCCGCCGACTTCAGCCGAGACCCGGGGAGACCCATGGATTCGACCAGCCCGACATCTGAAGCCTTCCCTTACCCGGCGGCGCGGTCGGAGGCCTCCGGGCGCCGTCGGCTCAGGCGGCTGTGGCGGTTCCTGTGGCGGCTGGCCCTGGCCACCGCGGTCGGTTCCGTGCTGGCGGTGGCGCTGCTGCGCTTCGTGCCGCCCCCGGTTTCGGGCGTCATGGCCCAGCGCTGGCTGGACGCCCGCCTGCACGGCCGGGCCTACGAACTGGACTACCGGTGGACCCCCCGCCGGGACATCGCCGGCTCGCTGCCGCTGGCGGTCATCGCGTCCGAGGACCAGCGGTTCTTCCTGCACCACGGCTGGGACCGCGAAGCCATTCTGGAGGCGATGGCCGAGGCCCGCGAGGGTCGGCGGCAGCGGGGGGCCTCGACCATCAGCCAGCAGACGGCCAAGAACCTGTTCCTGTGGTCGGGCCGCAGTTGGCTGCGGAAGGGGCTGGAGACCTGGTACACCTTCTGGCTGGAGGCGCTCTGGCCCAAGGAGCGCATCCTGGAGGTGTACCTGAACATCGCCGAATGGGACGAAGGCGTCTTCGGGGCCGAGGCGGCCAGCCGGCGCCATTTCGCGACCACACCCGACCGCCTGGATCGCGCCCGCGCCGCCCGTTTGGCGGCGGTGCTGCCCAACCCGCTGCGCATGGACGCCGGGCGTCCGTCGGGCTACGTGCAGCGACGGCAGGGGCAGATCATCGCCCAGATGGAACAGCTCGAGGGTTCGCCGTTCACGGCGCCGCTGAAGGGGTGGTGAGCCGCGTCCCCCGGCGCCGGGGCTGACATCCGGCGCTTCCGCGCTTATCTTGCGGCCCTCACCCGGCCGCCGCCACCATCCGCGAGGACGCTTTTGCGCCAGTACCTGTCATTGCCGCGGACCGTCCACATCCTGTGTCTGGGCGTCCTGATCAACCGGGCCGGCACGCTGCTGGTGCCGTTCCTGACGCTGTACCTGCAGAGCCGCCTGGGCCTGGGCATCGAAACCGCCACGCGCATCATGGGTGCCTATGGCGCCGGCGCGCTGGTCGCGGCCGTGGCCGGCGGCCACCTGGCCGACCGCTTCGGCCGCAAGCGGGTGATGGTCGGCAGCCTGGTCGGCGGCGCCCTGGTGCTGTCGGTGTTCCCGCTGCTGGACGCGCCGGCCATGGTCGCGGCCGGCCTGTTCGTCTTCGCGCTGATCGGCGAGATGTACCGCCCGGCCACCCAGGCGATGATCGCCGACCTGGTCGAGCCCGCCCGGCGCCCGCAGGCGTTCGCGCTCATGTACGTGGCGGTGAACCTGGGCTTTGCCATCGCCCCGGTGATCGGCGGCCTGCTCGCGGCCACCAGCTTCCGCTGGCTGTGCTGGGTCGACGCGATGACCGCCGCGGCTTATGCCGTCATTTTGATGGTGATGGTGCACGAGACCCGCCCGCTCGCGCCGGCCAGCGACACTGCCGGCGCACAGGCGGCCGAAGCGCACATCGGCTGGCGCCCCGCCCTGGGGATCATGGCCCGCGACCGCACGATGCTGGCCTTCTGCGCCGGCATCGTGCTGGTGGGGCTGTCGTTCATGCAGATCGCCTCGACGTTCCCGCTCTACCTGGGGCAGCTGGGCATCGACGCGAAGCAGTACGGCCGCATCATCGCCCTCAACGGGCTGATGATCACGGTGCTGCAGCTGCCGTTCGCCTCGCTGGCCCATCGCTGGCGGCGCGACTGGACGCTGATCGCCAGCGGCATCGTGCTGGGGTTCGGCTTCTTCCTCAACGCGTTCGCGCGGACGCCGCTGCAGTTCGCGCTGGTGGTCGTGGTGTGGACGATGGGCGAGATGATGAACGCCGTGTTCGCGCCGACCATCGTCTCGGAACTGGCACCGGCCGCCCTGCGCGGCCGCTACATGGGCGCCTTCACGATGTGCTTCTCCAGCGCGGCCATGTTCGGCGCGCCCCTCGGTGGCCTGGTGCTGGCGCGCGGCGGCGGTCTGGCGCTGTGGACGGCGGTGCTGCTGATGGGGCTGGCGGCGGCCGCGTTCTGGACGGCGGCGGGGCCGGGGATCCGGCGGCGGACGGGGGTGCGGGCGGCGCCCGTGACATGAAGATCCTCGTGCGAGGCCGCTTGCGCCGGCGCAAGTCCGAAACGGCCGCCGGGAACCGGTGCGTCCGCTGGGGGTTCCCCGCCTTTCACGGGGGAAACCCGGATCCGGCCTGAACGGCACATCACAAGAGAGAGGCTGCGCTTGACCACCCGCACCATGGCGTCCGTCGCCGTCGTCCTGCTGACGCTCGGCATGGCCGCTTCCGCACACCCGCAGTTCGCGCGCAGCGACCCCGGGCCCCACGCCTACCCCGCGTCCAACGCCGTCAGCGAGTTCGTCCGCAGGATCTTCCAGGACACGAAGGGCAACCTGTGGTTCGGCACGAACGGCGACGGGGTGTGCGTGTACGAACGCCCGCTGCTGAACTACTACTCGATCCGGCAGGGCTTCGGCGGCGACGCGGTCCGGGGCATCGTCGAGGATCAGGACGGCAACGTCTGGTTCGCGACGTCCGGCGGCGTCACCAGGTACGACGGGACGATCTTCGAGAATTTCACCGTCGAGGACGGGCTGAGCCACGACGACGTCTGGTGCATCCTGATCGACCGCGAAGGGACGATCTGGGCGGGCACCTTCGGTGGCGCGTGCCGCTTCGACGGCAAGCGCTTCGTCCCGTTCGCGCTGCCCGCCGCGGCAACCGATCCGGGCCGGGGCGTCTCGGGCCCGCACATCGTCTACAGCATCATGGAGGACCGCGCCGGGAACCTGTGGTTCGCCACCGGCGGCGGCGCGTACCGGTACGACGGGACTTCGTTGCTCAATTATTCGGAGAAGGACGGCCTGTGCGACGATGCCATCAACGACATCCTGGAAGATCGTGAAGGGAACATCTGGTTCGCGACGCCCTATGACGGCGTCTGCCGTTTCGACGGCACATCGTTCACCAACGTGACGGTGCAGGAAGGGCTGCAAGGGACGGAAGTCTGGGATCTCTACGAGGATCGCGCGGGCAACATCTGGTTCCCCGCCGAACACGCCGGCCTGTACCGCTACGATGGCAAGTCCTTCACGAATTTCCACCTGGAACAGGGCCTGGACAGCGCCGCCATCCAGTGCACTTTCGAGGATCGTGACGGCCGGCTCTGGGCCGGCGGCTACCTGGGGCTGTATCGGCTGGAGGGCGATTCATTCGTCAAGGTCACCGCCGACGGGCCCTGGTGACTGCGGAAAGTGGAGTTCGCACTGTGAAGACCCAGTTCCGGCTCGTGGCCGCAGCATTGACCGCATTGCTGATCATGACGCCGTCATTGCCCGCAAACGCCTGCGTGCCCAGCATCGACCTCATCCTCGAGTACGTTTGGGAACCCGGCGGCGGACCGGTCTCGATCTGCCTGCTGCCCGACCGTGAATCCCGCGGCTTCCTGGCCGGCGGGATCGCGACCGAAGTCGCGTTGCGGTTCCCCGTCGCCCTGATCGGCGCCGCAGCGCAGCCGGACGACATCATCCCGGTGGAGTGGTGGAACGGTGGTCCGGCCGTCCTGTGCGGGTCGTTCGTCAACGAAATCACGAGGGACGAGAACGGCTGGGTCAGCCTTCTGCCGGACCTGCGCGGAGGCGGACATCGCGGCCCCGAAGAGACGGGCGACATCACGCTCTGGATTCCGGTCTGCCCCAACCAGATGCTCGAACTCGGGAGCGCCGTGTACTTCAACAGCCCGGACATCAACGGTGATCTGCGGGTCGACCTGTCGGACGTGCCGCTGTTCATCGGCGACTTCTTCCGCGCCTATACCTACCGCAGCGACTTCAACTGGGATGGCCGGGTCAATCTGTCCGATCTGGCCCTGATGACGCAGGGTCTGGGGGCGAGCTGCGACTGATCCGCCTGCGGTGGGTCCATCGACGATTCGGTGACGATCCCGGGTCGGGGCCGGCCCTGCCCGGTACGCCGCGCGCCCCGGCCGCCTTCCACGGCCGGGGCGCGTTCGCGCGAGGAGCGGCGTCCTGCGACGAACTAGTGCGCGTGCGCGACCGCATTCCCGTGGCCCCGATGGCCATGAGCCACGATCCAGTCGAGGATGGGCTGCCAGACCAGCTCCGGCGACTCCCGCCCGATCCACAGGTCGATGTGGCCGTAGTCGTAAAGGGCCTGATCGTCCGGCAGCAGCTGGATGGTCAGGTCGGTGATGTCGTTGCTGCCCAGCTGGCTCAGGCACCAGTGGGTCGTGGGGCCGATGCCTCCGGCCGGCGCGATGTTCAGCACCGGCACCGTGATCTCGGCGAAGTGGTCATCCCAGGGCACGTCCTGTTCCATGCAGCCCCAGATGGCGTAGTCCAGGATGAAGCGGACCGGCTCCCAGGGCGCGCCGGCGACCATGAAGTCCAGCCACTGCTCCACCGTCACG
The DNA here is from genome assembly GCA_020049465.1 of bacterium. GTDB lineage: Bacteria > Krumholzibacteriota > Krumholzibacteriia > LZORAL124-64-63 > LZORAL124-64-63 > CAINDZ01. The sequence goes on from JAIFKS010000165.1 coordinate 8,983, forward strand.
TGCACGAGATCGACGGGCAGCTCGTTCTCCCAGATCCCGGCCAGGTAGTGGATGCCGCCCACGTTGAAGATGGGGCCGGCGCCGAACCAGATGGCCGTCTGCAGATTGGTGAAGCCGGGGATCATCGGCGAGTCTCCGTCGGGATCGTCGCGGGCCAGGTTGCCCAGATAGTCGAAGCCCACGAAGTAGCCGTAGTCACCCGCGTCGATCTGCGCCTGCAGTCCGGGGACGTAGTCGCAGTTCTGGATCGTGTTCCAGTCCTCGTTGTCGGTGATGGGGCTGTAGTCCACCGGGATCCAGCCGCCGATCTGCCGCAGGCCCGGGGGCAGCTGCGTTTCCGCGTTGACCAGCGCGTAGCCGGTCACCGAGCCGCTGCTGTAGCCCAGCAGGTCGATCAGCCCGAAGCCGTTGCCGGTCAACAGGCGGGCGAGGCGGGCGATGGCCACGCCCAGCTGCAGGTCGCGGTACTGTTTGTCGACGCCCCAGTTCGCCATGAACGTGAAATCGGTCGTCCCGGCCGTCACCAGGTTCCAGGCCTGGTCGATGCCCCAGACGTCGATACCTGCCCGTGCCCAGTAGATCGCGGCGCCGAAATCGTCCGGCATGGTGGCCGACAGCGTGCCGGGCAGGAACATGCCGACGAAGTTCTTGGCGTCGCCGTGCTGGAGGAACACGGGCAGCCGCGACCGCTCCGGCACGCCGGGCCGCTTCTCGCGCACCACGCGGTGCAGGCCGATGCGATCCTCGGGCGCGGCGCTCACCTGCACTTCCCAGTAGTAGTGGGCGATGCCGGGCGCGACCTCGGTCCGCTCGATGAACGTGAGCGGACCGGCCAGCTTGTCGGCGGACGTTTCGGGCAGGGTCTGGTCTTCGGCCGGCTCCCAGCCGGTCTGGCGCAGCAGGTCCGCGGCGAGCGTCGCGGGATCGAGCGTCTGCGTGCTGACATCGGCGCGGGTCTCGGGCGCGAGCGCGCGGTCGACACTGCAACCGGTGAACGGCAGCAGAACCAGCAGCGCGATGGCGATGGTGAGGAACTTCTTCATGGTCACCCCTCTCGATGGCGAGTCCGATGAATGGCGGACATCACAGGGCGAGAAGCCGGCGAGCGGCAGGCGCGCGCCGTCGGGCGCTACCTCCTCGGTTGCGTGGCGGGAATCGGAATCGGCCTCAGCAAAAGGCGTCGGCCTGCGGGCGGCAGGCGGGGCGAGGGCGCCGGAGGTCGCCGCGGTCAACGGGACGCGGCCTGCGGACAATACCACGAACGCCCGGGCGTCGCAAGGGGGCCGGCAGCTCAAGGCCAAGTTGTTGTTTTAAATAGTGATAGCTTGATTTGACCGGGAGCCCGGCCGGTAGTATCGTCTTGCTGGGGGAACAGCTGACAATTCATTAACATGAACAGATCGAGGGAGATATGCGCAAGTTCGCGATCGCAATCCTCGTCCTGCTGCCGTTGGCGCTGTCCGGACCGGCCGCCGCGCACGGAGTCCGCACCGAAGTCGCCGTCGGCGCGATGACCATCGTCACCCTCACGCACGAGAACGGCGAGCCGATGGCCGGCGCCGGTTTCACCGTGATGGCGCCCGGCTCCGAAACGGCCTTTCTGACCGGGACGACCGACAACCTGGGCCGCGTGGTCTTCCTGCCCGACCACGCCGGCGCCTGGAAGGTGCGCGTGGCCAGCGCCGACGGCCATGGCGCCGTGGTGACCATCGATGTGGACAGCACGGCGGTGAATATGTCGACGGACGGTTCGGCGGCCATCTATGAGCACGATCACGAGCAGTTCGACATCGTGGGTTCGGACTCCATGCACGGACACGATCACGAACATGAACATGAACATGAACCTGCGGCAGCCCGACCGGCCGACAATCGCCGCGCGCTGCGCGCCACCGTCGGCGCCGCGGCGCTGCTCGCCGTGTTCGCCACGGGATACCTGCTGCGCCGTCGCGCCGGCTGAAGCGGGAAGCGGACGTGCACATCCCCGACGGCTTCATTGCCCCGCAGGTCTACGCTCCGGCGTACGGCATCGCGGGCGTGCTCTGGGCCGCGGGGCTGCGCCGGCTGCGTCGCACCCTCGAACCGGCGGCGGTCCCCAGGCTGGCGGTGGCCACGGCGGTGGCCTACGCACTGATGCTGGTGACGATCCCGCTGCCCGGCGGCACCACGGCGCACATCACCGGCGTGGGCATGATGGCGGCGCTCTTCGGCGCCTGGCAGACGTTCCTGTCGCTGTCGCTGGTCTTCCTGATCCAGGCCCTGATGCTCGGCGATGGGGGCGTCACCGCGCTGCCGGTCAACGCCCTGGCGGTCGGGTTGTGCGGCGGGCTGGCGGCGCGCGGCGCGCTGCTGCTGATCCCGTGGCGGACAGCGGCGCTGTTCACGGCCGGCTGGATCGGCACGGTGGTGCCGGCCGTTCTGGTCGCGCTGGTGCTCGGCTGGCAGCCCCGCCTGGCGGTCGCCGCCGACGGTCAGCCTCTGTTCTTCCCGTTCGGCTGGTCGGTGACGCTGCCGGCGATCGTGCTACCGCACATGCTGGTGGGCGTGGCCGACGGCCTGGTGACGGTCATGGCCTGGCGCGCCCTGGGCCGCCGGAGCGGGCCATGAAGGACCGGGCCCTTCTCCTGACGTATCTGGCCGCGGTCGTGGCTGCCTCGGTGGTCCACGATCCGCTCTGGCTCGGTCTGGCGCTCGTCACGGTCCTGGCCTCGTCCGGCCGCGGCGCCTGGGCGCTGACCCGCCGCGTGCTGCTGGCGGCGCTGCCGTTCGCCGTCGCCGTGGCTCTTGGCTGGATGCTGGCCGAAGGCGCGGACTGGCGGGCCGCGCTGACGACGCCGTTGCGGCTGGGTCTGCGCGTGCTGCTGATGACCGCGCTGGCCTTCCGGGTGCTGCCCCTGGTGTCGCTGCCGCGCGCGCTTTCGTTCAGCCCGACGCTGCGGTTCGTGCTGGTGCTGGCGACCAGCCAGGTGCTGGCCTTCCGGCGACTGTTCACCGACTTCCGGCTGGCGCTGACGGCGCGGTCGCCACGGCGGGTGGGCCCGCGGGTGGCGCTTCGGCACGGCGCCGCGACCGCGGCCTGGTTCCTTCGGCGCGCCGAACACGACGCGACCACCATGACCGAGGCGCTGGACGCGCGGGGGTTCTTCCTTGATCGCGACTGAGGGACTCCGGCACGTTTTCGGCGACCAGGTCAGCCTGGCCGGCATCGACCTGCGCGTGGAGGCGGGCCAGAAGGTCGTGCTGCTGGGCAGCAACGGCTGCGGCAAGTCGACGCTGCTGAAACTGATGGCCGGCGTGCTGGCGCCCACGCGCGGCCGCGTGGTCTACGACGACCGCGCCGTGCACGAAGGGCTGCGCGACCGCGAGTACCGCCGCCGTTTCCGGCGCGACGTGGGCCTTCTGTTCCAGCAAGCGGACGCGATGCTCTTCAACGCCACCGTACTGGACGAGATCGCCTTCGGTCCGCGGCAGCACGGTCTGCCCGACGCCGCGGACCGCGCCCGTGCCTGGGCTGCGCGCGTGGGGCTCGAAGCGGTGCTGATGCGCGCGCCGTGGACGCTGAGCGCGGGGCAGAAGCAGCTGGTCGGGCTGGCTTCGCTGCTGGTCCTGGACCCGAAGCTGCTGCTTCTGGACGAGCCGACCGCCGCCCTGGACCCGCGCAGCAGCGGCTGGCTGGTCGATTTTCTGCAGGACCTGCCGCAGACGCTGATCGTGGCCACGCACAACCTGTCCCTGGCCGCCGAGCTGGGCCGGCGCTGCCTGGTGCTGGGCGAGGACCACACGCTGATCCACGACGGCGAGGCGTTGTCCCCGCAGCGCGATCGGGACATCCTGCTGCGGGCCAACCTGTTGCACAGCCACCGCCACCGGCACGCACCGGGTGATGGCCACGACGACGATCCCTTGGAGCACACCCACTACCACGCCCACGACTGGGATTGAGCCGGTGTCTGTGGGCTAACTTGTTGAGTGAATTAGTCTTGATATAGTTCTTGCTTATACCTGTTTATCAAATAACATTTGTTCCGCGCAGCCGGCGCCCGACCTGCGGGGCCCGGCGGACCCGCGTCCGGACCCGGGTCCCCGCGATCCAACCACGAGGGGTGCACGCATGGCTCAGTCATTCCTGGAGCAGGCGCGGGTCTTGGACTTCATCGTCCACCTGCAGACGCGCCACACCGTTTACGCGCCGCATCGCCGGGGTCAGCGCTCGTTCGCCTTCGAGAAGACCTCAGACCCCGCCGCCGTGGAGCTCGACTATCCGCGGGTGCTGGGTTCGGTGAAGAAGTACTTCCTGCCGCCCCGTGAAACGCTGATGGATTTCGATCTGAAGACCGACACGGCGACCGCGCCGCAGGTCGAGCCCGTAAACGCCGTCTTCCTGGGCGTGCACTCGTACGACCTGGCCGCCGTGAAGCGCCTGGACCACAACTTCCTGACCGGCAAACCCGAACGGAACTACCTGGTCCGGCGCCAGGGCGCGCGGTTCATCGGCGTCTCGTACGTCCCGGACAAGTTCCATTTCGCCGGCTCGGTGGGCATCGACCCCTACGACATGACGGGCAGCGACGTGTTCCTGACGCGGCATCCCGACGGCTGGATCGTCGACGTCCTGACCGGGGAAGGGGCCGCGCTGTTGCAGGGCTTCGCGCTGCCGCCCCATGCGCTGCCCAAGCCGAAGCGTGAGCACTTCACGCAGCACATCTACGTACCCCAGGACAGCCTGGGCCGCATCCTGGAAGCCAGTTACGACCACCCCGTCTGGAACGAGACGGCGCGGTCCTGCCTCAGCTGCGGCACCTGCAACCTGGTGTGTCCGACGTGCTACTGCTTCAACGTCGAGGACCAGGTCGCGGTCACCGGCGACTCGGGCAGCCGCGAGCGCTCCTGGGACGGCTGCATGCTGCGCGGCTTCACCGAGGTGGCCGGCGGCGAGGTCTTCCGCGAAAAGTCCGCCGCCCGGCAACGCCACCGCATCTACCGCAAGTTCAAGTACCTGAGCGATGCCACCGGGCAGCCCTGGTGCGTCGGCTGCGGCCGCTGCACGGCGGCCTGCACCGCCGGCATCAGCATCGTCGACATCGTCAACCGGCTGATTCGCGACGCCGAGCGCGAAGAGAAGATCACCGCCTGAACGGCCGGCCCGAATGGAGTGACGGCATGGAACTGCAGATCCTGAAACCGGGCCTCGAAACCCGGGAACTCTACCTGCCGGAGATGGCCGAGATCACCGCGGTACGGCGGTTGACCGAAATGGAGACGCTCTACACGGTGAAGATGCCGGGTGGACGCGAACTGGGCCACCAGCCGGGCCAGTTCGTGGAAGTCTCGCTGTTCGGTGTCGGCGAAGCGCCCATCTCGATCTCGTCCTCGCCCACGCGGCACGGCGAATTCGAGATGGGGATCCGCCGCGTCGGCATGCTGACCGAGGTGCTGGCCGGCTACCAGCCCGGGCGTAAGATCGGTATCCGCGGCCCCTTCGGCAACGGCATCGACGTGTCGAAGTTCCGCGGCAAGGATGTGCTGATCGTCGCCGGCGGCATCGGGCTGGTGCCCATGCGCTCGATGATCAACTACGTGCTCGATCGTCGTGACGAATTCGGCCGGCTGATCATCTGCTACGGCAGCCGCAGCGACACCGAGCTGCTGTTCACCGACGAACTGGCCGCCTGGGAGAAGGACCCGCGCGTGGAGTACCACGTCACGGTCGACCGCGGATCGCCGGACTGGCGCGGCCGCACCGGCGTCATCACGACGCTGCTGCCGGGTCTGCAGCTGGACCTGCCCAACACGGTCTGCTGCGTCTGCGGGCCGCCGGTGATGTACCGCTTCGTCGTGCTGACCCTGCGCGGCAAAGGCCTGCCGGACGACAACATCTACCTGTCGCTGGAGCGGCGCATGAAGTGCGGCGTGGGCAAGTGCGGCCATTGCCAGATCAACGGCAGCTACGTCTGCCAGGACGGGCCGGTCTACCACCTGCCGGACATCGCGAAGCTGCGGGAGGCCCTGTGATGGCGAACAAGCCACGCGTCGCGATCTTCGATTTCACCGGCTGCGAAGGCTGCGAGCTTTCCCAGCTGAACTTCGAGGATCAGCTGCTGGACATCCTGGCGCAGGTGGACATCGTCGAATGGCGCGAGGCCATGGACGACCGCGCCGACGAATACGACATCGCCTTCGTCGAAGGCGCGCTGTCGACGCCCGACTGCATCAAGAGGATCCACGACATCCGGCGCCGGTCGAAGGTGCTGGTGGCGCTGGGTTCCTGCGCGGTCGACGGCGGTGTCAACGCCATCAAGAACCTGCACCCGATCGAGGAGGTGCGGGCCGAGGTCTACGGGAAGGACCAGTACCTGTTCCCGACGCTGCCGGCGCTGCCGCTGTCGGCGGTGGTGAAGGTCGACCACAACGTGCGCGGCTGCCCGATGACCCAGGGCGAGTTCCTGCGCCTGTTCACAGCGCTGGTGATGGGCAAGCAGTTCGCCGAGCCCGACCAGTCCGTATGCGTGGAGTGCAAGCTGAACGAGAACGAGTGCGTCTTCGAGCGCGGCATGATCTGCCTGGGCCCGGTCACGCGCGGGGGCTGCAACTCCCAGTGCACGAACTTCGGGCAGTACTGCATCGGCTGCCGCGGGCTGGTGTCCGAGCCGAACCTGGCCGGCATGGCCGAGACGCTGGCCTCGCACGGGCTGGCCATGGACGAGGCCTGGAAGCGCCTTCAGCTCTACAACGCCTACCGGCTCCAGGGGGTCAGGGCATGAGCAGGGATCTGGATATCACCGTCAAGCACCTGACCCGCGTCGAAGGCCACGGCAACATCGTCGTCGACATGAAGAACGGGGTGCTGCACAAGGCGCAGCTCGACATCGTCGAGGCGCCGCGCTACTTCGAGGCGCTGCTCAAGGGCCGCAGCTTCCACGAGGCCGCGATCATCACCTCGCGCATCTGCGGCATCTGTTCGCTGGGCCACCAGCTGACGTCGCTGAAGGCCACCGAGCAGGCGCTGGGCCTGGCCGTCACCGAACAGACGGTGCTGCTGCGCAAGCTGCTGGTGCACGGGGCCACGCTGCAGTCGAACATCCTGCACGCCTACTTCCTGGCGGCGCCCGACTTCCTGAAGGTGAAGTCGGTGATCCCGCTCGTGGGCACGCACCCCGAGGTGGTGCTGCGGGCGCTGCGCATGAAGAAGCTGGCCAACGACATCGGCGACGCCGTCGGCGGACGCGCCGTGCATCCGATCACCTGCGTGCCCGGCGGGTTCACGCACGTGCCGACCGCCGCCACGCTGAAGGATCTGCGCCGGAAACTGGTCGAGCAGATGGTGCCCGACTTCCTGGCCACGGTCGAGACGGTGGCGTCGCTGGCGGCGGCCATCCCGCAGTTCGAGCGGCCGACCGAGTACATCTCGCTGCGCAGCGACGGCGATTATGCCCTGTACGACGGCGACATCTGCAGCACCGACACCGGTCGCGTCCCGGACAGCGAGTACCGTCGGATGACCAACGAGTTCGTGGTGCCGCACAGCACCAGCAAGCACTGCCGGGCCAACCGCACCAGCTACATGGTCGGCGCGCTGGCGCGCTGGAACAACAACCATGACCGGCTCTGCCCCGAGTCGCTGCAGGCGGCGGCCGCGCTGGGCCTGAAGCCGGGCTGCACGAACCCGTACATGAACACGATCGCGCAGGTGGTCGAGGCCGGGCACTGCGCCCTGGACGCCGTCGCCATCATCGACAAGCTGCTGGACATGGGGCCGAAGCTCGAGACGCCGAACCAGGAGCCGACCCGCTTCGGCACCGGCATCGGGTCGACCGAGGTGCCGCGCGGCATCCTGTACCACGAGTACACCTACGACCGGCAGGCGCGCATCGTGAAGGCCAACTGCATCATCCCCACGGGGCAGAACCTGGCCAACATCGACGACGACATGAAGAAGCTGGTGCCCGAGGTCGTGGCCGTGAAGTCGAAGGAGGAGATCACCTCCTGGCTGGAGATGCTGGTCAGGGCGTACGATCCCTGCATCAGCTGTTCGGTGCACATGCTGGATGTCGAGTTCCTGGAGTAGGCGGACGTGAAGGTCATCGCGGTGGGCAATGCGTTCTGCGGCGACGACGGCGTGGGAGCTGCCGTGCTGGCGCAGTTGGGCGCCATCTGGCCCGCCGACGCCGCCGATCGGCCCGAACTGATCGATCTGGGAACCGACGCGCTGGCGCTCGTCGACCATCTGGAGCCCGGCGGGCGCTGCGTGGTGGTCGACGCGGCGCAGATGGGACTTCCGCCCGGGGAAGTGGCGATGTTCCGGCCCGAAGAGGCGCGCCTGCGGATCCGCGGCGACGGCCTGTCGCTGCACGGACTGGGACTGGCCGAGGCCTTCGGGCTGGCGGCGCATCTGGGGCGGATGCCGAAGGACCTCCTGGTGATCGGCGTGGAGCCGGCGCGGGTGGCCATGGGCAGCGGATTGTCGGACGTGGTGGCCGCGGCGGTTCCCCGCGTGGTCGGCCTTATACAGGCGGAGGTCTTGCGTCATGAGTGAACGGACCGTGCTCGTCATCGACGACGACATCGACCTGGTGGAGATCATCCGGGTCACGCTCGAGCGCGAGAAGCTGCGGGTGATCGACGCCCAGAACGGCGAACGCGGCTTCGCCCTGGCGCGCGAGCAGCAGCCGGACCTGATCCTGCTGGACATCATGATGGGGACCGTGGACGAGGGTTTCCAGGTCGCCTACCGGCTGCGCAGCGATCCCTTGACCAAAGACACGCCGATCATCATGCTGTCGGCGATCGGTGAGCGCACGGGCTTCAGCTTCGACAAGAGCAAGGACGCCGACTTCCTGCCCGTCAGCGAGTTCATCGAAAAGCCGATCAGCCCGCGCAAGCTGGTGGACCTGGTGCGGCGGCACCTGCCGACCACGAACTGAGCCGGGCGCCGACACCTCAGGCGCGACCGGGGAGGCGACGTTGCGGCCGGACCTGACCCTGACGCCCGAAGCCTCGCTGTTCGTCTCGGCGACGTCCCTGCGCCGGCGTCTGGACTGGCTCAACCGGCTGCGCTGGGGCGTGGTCGTCGTCCTGATCGCCGCCGTCACCGTCCTGGGCGCTGCCACCATCATCCCCTTGCCGGTGCGACCCATGTTGACGGCGGCCGGTGTGCTGGCCCTGATGAACCTGGGCTACGTCGTCCGCAACCGCCTGCTGCCCGCCCGCTCCATCCGCACCGAGATCCGCATCGTCAAGCTGGAGATGGCCTGCGATCTGATCCTGTTGACGGTGGTGCTCAACCTGACCGGCGGCGTCGAGAACCCCTTCCTGTACGTCTACGTGCTGCACGTGGTGATCGCGGCGCTGCTGTTCAAGGGGCGCGAGATCTTCTCGATCGCCTGGCTGGCCATCGGCCTGTTCACGGCCGAGGTCGTGGGCGAGTATCTGGGCTGGCTGCCGCACAACCACCTGCTGGGCGTCAGCACGATGACGCATGAACTGAGCTACATCCTGGCCACGCTGGGCTCGTTCTGGTTCGTGCTGCTCAGCGGCGCCTTCGTCAGCGCCTCGATCATGCGTCACAACCGCGCCATCAAGGACGAACTGGTGGCGCGCCAGGGCGAACTGGTGGCGGCCGACCGGGCCATGATCGACTTCTTCCGCTTCGTCACGCACGAGATCAAGTCGCCGGTGAACACGGCGCGCAGCGCCATCGAAGCCGTCATGGATCTGCACGCGGACAATCTGGATCCGGGCGCGCGGGATCTGCTCGACCGGGCGCAGCGCCGCCTGGACCAGACCACCGAGATCGTCAAGGATCTGGCCGACCTGACGCGCACCGGCGTGCTGCGCCACGAACCGGCGGTGCCGGTCGAACTGACGGCCCTGGCTGCGCGGGTGCTGGACGAGCAGCGGGAACTGGCCACGGCGACGGGGCAGCGGTTGGAGTTGCGGGCTCCGGCCGGCGACGTGATCGTGACGACCAGCGGGCCGGCCGTGGCCAAGATCCTGGGCAACCTGGTGAACAACGCCATCCGCTACAACCGCGAGGGCGGTCCGGTCATCGTCACGGTGGCGCCCCGTGAAGCCGGCGCGCGGCTGGAAGTGACGGACGAGGGCATCGGCATCGCGCCGGACGAGCAGTCGCGGGTTTTCGACGAGTTCTACCGGACGGCGGCGGCGCAGCGGCGCAGCAGCCTGGGCACGGGGCTGGGGCTGCCGATCGTGCACCGACTGGCGCACGAACTGGGCGGAACGGTGTCGCTGGCCAGTGTTCCGGATCAAGGGACGACGGTGACGGTCGATCTACCGGATGAGCCGCCGGCTGGGCCGGGCGGCGGGGGGGCGGCGTGAGCGGACGGATCGAATGCGGCGGGTTGACGCGACGGAGCGACCTGGCACTGGTCGAGATGCGCGGGTTCGCCCCCCTGTCCGGCGCGCGCAGCGAGGCGCTGAAGCGGTTCGGCGAGCACGCGATCCCGCTCAGCTACCTGGTCGTCAGCTGGGACGCCGAGGACGCCGAGAATCTCTGCATCTGCCTGAACGCGACCGACCTTCCGCGCGCCGAGCCCCTGCTGGCCATGCTCTCCAACGAACTGGCGCCGCGCCGGGTCGTCGTGGCGCACCCGGTGGTCGTCCTGACCGTGTACGGGCCGCATTTCCTGGAGCGCTACGGCCTGGCGAACGAGTTCATCGACACGCTCGCCGACCACAAACTGACGGTGCTCTCGATCTGCTCGTCGGTCAACAGCGTGTCGTTCGTGGTGCACGCGAAGGATGAAGAGGCCACCGTGCACGCGCTCTCGGAGCGCTTCGCCTGGCCCGAATAGCGTCAGCAGATCCGCGGCAGCTGTTCCCCGACCGGCATGTCCAGCACGCGCTCGACGCCCAGGGCGGTGGTCATCGTGACCACGCCCGGGTGCAGACCGGTCACGGCGCCGATCCGCGCGGCGTCCCGGCCCAGTTCGTGCGCGCGCAGGGCCGCGAGCGCGCGGTCGGCGTCGCCGGCGGCCACCACGGCCACCAGTTTGCCCTCGCAGGCGGCGTGCAGCGGGTCCAGACCCAGCATCTCGCAGATGCCGGCCACGTCCGGCCGCACCGGCACGGCGCCGTCGTCGATCACGAAACCGGCGCGGGCGCTCGCCGCGAATTCGTTCAGCACCGCGGCCAGCCCGCCGCGCGTGGGGTCGCGCAGCGCTTTCACGTCGGCGCCCGAGGCCAGCAGCGCCTCGACCAGGCCACCCAGCGGGGCGCAATCGCTGGCCGGCGCCGACTGCACGCCGAGCCCGGCGCGCGCCGTCAGGATGGCCACGCCGTGGTCGCCCATCGTGCCCGAGACCAGCACCGCGTCGCCGGGCGCGATGCGCTCGGCCCCCAGGTGCCGCCCTGCCGGAACGACGCCCAGCCCGCTGGTGTTGATGTAGATTCCGTCGCATTGCCCGCGGCCGACGACTTTCGTGTCGCCGGTCACCACGCGCACGCCGGCCCGAGCCGCCGCCCGCTCCATCGAGCAGAGGATGCGGTGGAAGTCGGCCAGCGGCAGCCCCTCTTCCAGCACGAAGGCGACCGACAGCACCAGGGGCACGGCGCCGGTCATGGCCACGTCGTTGACGGTGCCGCAGACGGCCAGTTCGCCGATGTCGCCGCCGGGAAAGAACAGCGGCGTGACCACGAAAGTGTCGGTGCTGAAGGCCACGCGTCCGGGGGGCAGATCCAGCAGCGCGCCGTCGGCGCGGGGCGCCAGTTCGGCGCTGGTGAAGCGCGGCAGGATGAGCCGTTCGAACAGGTCGGCCGAAAGCCGTCCGCCGGCCCCGTGCGCCATCTGGATCGTGTCGTGATCGAGGTGCGGCAGCGGGCAGTGGAAGCCGTTGAAATCGGGACGGTCGGTCATTGGGGGCTCCTTCGGCCGTAACGGTACCAGGCGGCGCAGGCGCCCTCGGACGAGACCATGGTGGCGCCCAGCGGCGACTGCGGCGTGCACTCGCGGCCGAATGCCGGGCAGTCGGCGGGCTTCAGGCGGCCCTGGAGGATCAGGCCGGCGACGCACTGCTCGGGCTCGGCCGGTTCGATGTCCGTCACGGCGAATTTGCGCTCGGCGTCCCAGGCCGCGTACGCCTCGCGCAGCCGCAATCCGCTGGCCGGGATGACGCCGATGCCCCGCCACTTGCGGTCGCACACCTCGTACACCTGGTCGACCACCGCGCGCGCGGCGGGGTTGCCGTCCGGAAGCACGGCGCGCCCGTAGCGGTTGACCACGCGCGGTTGCCCGCTCTCGAGCAGCTCCACCGTTTGCAGCAGGCCTTCGAGGATGTCCACCGGCTCGAAGCCGGTGGGCACGATGGGCACGCGGTGCTTCGCGGCGACCGGTTCGTACATGCGCCAACCCGTCACCGTGCAGACGTGGCCCGCCGCCAGGAAGGCGTTCACGCGGTTGCCCGGCGCCTCGAGGATCGCGGCCATCGCCGGCGGCACCAGCACGTGGCTGACGATCTGGCTGTAGTTGGTCAGCCGCGACGCGGCTGCCGCGTGCACGGCCATGGCGTTGCCGGGCGCGGTGGTCTCGAAGCCGACGGCCAGGAACACGACCTCGCGCTCCGGGTTCGCGCGCGCCAGGGCCAGCGCCTCCAGCGGCGAATACACCATGCGCACGTCGGCGCCGCGACTGCGGGCCTCCAGTAGGCTGCCGCGCGAGCCCGGCACCCGCAGCATGTCGCCGAAGCTGGTCAGGATGACTTCGGGCCTGGCGGCGACCGCCAGCGCGCGGTCGATGGTCTCCAGCGGCGTCACGCACACGGGGCAGCCGGGCCCGTGCACCAGTTCCAGTCCCGGCGGCAGCACCTGGTCGATGCCGTGCCGCAGGATGCTGTGCGTCTGGCCGCCGCAGATCTCCATGATCGTCCAAGGCCGCGTCACGGCGCGGCGCAACCGCTCGACCAGGGAGCGCGCCAGGACGGGATCGCGGAACTCGTCGAGGTACTTCACGGCGTATCCCGCGCGTCCTCAGGGGAGACCTCCGCATCCATCAGCGCGGCCAGCCGCGACAATTCGACCAGGCTCGCCTGCGCCTCTTCCTCGTTCAGCACCTGCAGGGCGAAGCCGGCGTGCACCAGCACGTAGTCGCCGATGCCCGCTTCGGGCGTGTACGACAGGCAGGCCGCGGCCACGGCGCCCGCGTAGTCGATGCGCGCCATGGGCAGGCCGCTGTCCTCGTACCGGTCGATGATGCGGCCGGGGATGGCCAGGCACATGATGAACTCCCGTTCCGGTTCAGTTGCCGTCCGCGCCGGCCGCCAGCCGGTGCGCCGCGATCACGGCCTGGCCCAGGGCCAGCCCGCCGTCGCCGGGCGGCGCCAGCCGGGGCCGATGGACGGTGACGCCGTCGTCCCGCAATCGCTTCTCCAGACCCGCCGTCAGCAGTTCGTTCAGGAACACGCCGCCGCCCAGCACGACGGGCAGGCCACCCGCGCGCGTGGCGAGGCCCATCGCAGCTTCCGCCAGCATGTCGATCAGTGTGCGGTGGAAGGCGGCGCTGACCGCGGCCGGGGTGTCGCCCGCCCGCAACCGTAGCGCGACGCCGCGGATGATGGCGCCGGTGGGCAGGAGCAGGGCACCGTTCCGCTTGTCCGCAACTTCCCACTTGCGCCGGCGCAAGTCCTCCAGCACGCCGGGCAGCGGCGCCGCCGACGCCACGGCCGCCGCGTCGGTCAGCGCCATCCACTCCAGCGCCGCCTGCGCCTCGTAGGCGATCTCCAGCCGCACGCCGGCCAACGCGGCCACGGCGTCGAACAGCCGGCCGCAGCTGCTGGTGAGGGGGCTGTTGATGTCACGCGCGAGCATTTCCAGCACCATCGCGGCGGGCTTGGCCGCCAGCGCGGGCCAATCGGCAGCCAGGCGCTCCAGGGCCGGGGCCGGGTCGAAATCATCGGGCGTCGGCAGCGGACCCAAGAGGCCCGCCTGGCGCAGGTAGCCGATCGCCGTCCGCCACGGCGCGCGGATGGCGGCATCGCCGCCCGGCAGGGGCACGGGCTCGAACCAGCCGGCGCGCGTGAAGCCCGCCGCGTCGCCGATCAGCAGTTCGCCGCCCCAGATCGTGCCGTCGTCGCCGTAGCCGGTGCCGTCCAGGATGATCCCCACGCACGGTCCCTTCACCTGGTGCTCGGCCTGCACGGCGACCAGGTGCGCGTGGTGGTGCTGCACGTCGATCGCGGGCACGCCGCGGCGCCGGCTCTCGTCGCGGGCCCAGTTGGCCGACGCGTAGCCGGGGTGCCGGTCGTGCGCGATGGCCACCGGAGTCGCGTCGAGCAGCGACGACATTCCCGACACGGTCTCGGCGAAGAACGCGCGCGTGCGCAGGTCCTCCAGATCGCCGATGTGCGGGCTGAGGAAGGCCCAGCCGTCCTTCAGCAGGCAGACCGTGCCCTTGAGGTCGCCGCCCACCGCCAGGACAGCACCGCCATCCGGCACGTCGACCGGGATCGGCACCGGTGCGAAGCCGCGGCTGCGGCGCAGCAGCAACGGCGCGTCGCCGACGATCTGCAGCACCGAATCGTCGGCCCGCCGCACGATCTCGCGGTCGTGCAGCAGCCAGTGGTCGGCGATGCCCTGCAGGCGCTCCAGCGCGTCGTCGTTGCCGATGCAGACCGGTTCATCCGCCGCGTTGCCGCTGGTCATGACCAGGGCGCCCAGTCCGAGCGCGGCCGTTTCGTCGAACAGCAGCAGGTGCAGCGGCGTGGCGGCCACCATCACGCCCAGTCGGCGATGGCCCGGCGCCACGGCAGGCGCCACGGCGGCGGCCGCGCGGCGCTCCAGCAGGACGATCGGCGCCGCCGGCGACATCAGGGCGGCTTCCTCGTCCGGCGTCACGTTCGCCAGCGCCCGGGCGCCCGCGAGGTCGGCCACCATCAGGGCCAGCGGTTTGGCCGCCCGGTGCTTGCGCCGGCGCAAGCGGGCGACGGCCGCGTCGTCGTCGGCGCGCACCGCCAGATGGAACCCGCCCAGGCCGCGCACCGCCACGATTTCACCCGCGGCCAGGGCGACGGCGGCGGCGGCCACGGGACGCACTTCGCCGCAGTCGACGCCGTCGGGCCCGCACAGCCACGGGCGCGGGCCGCAGTCGGCGCACGCGTTGGGCTGGGCGTGGAAGCGGCGGTCGGCGGGATCGCCGTATTCGGCGCGGCAGGCGTCGCACATCGGGAAGCGGGCCATGCTCGTGCGCGGCCGGTCGTAGGGCAGGCTGTCGATGAGCGTCCAGCGCGGCCCGCAGTTGGTGCAGTTGGTGAAGGCGTAGCCGAAGCGGCGGTCGTGCGGATCGCGGATCTCGCGCCGGCAGTCGGCGCACAGGGCGACGTCGGGCGGAACGGCCGTGGTCAGGCCGACCGCATCACCGCCGCGCTGGTCGCGCGAGGCGCCGATCACGAAGCCGTTTTCCGCAACCGGCGGCAGCAGGACGCTGGTCAGGCCGAGAATGGAGGCGAGCGGCGGCGCTTCGTCGCGCAACCGCCGGTTGAACCTTCCGAGCGCGGGCGGTCGGCCCTGCACTTCGATCACGACGCCGGCGCTGGTGTTGACGACGCTTCCGGTCAGACCCTCCGACACGGCCAACCGGTGCACGAACGGCCGAAAGCCGACACCCTGCACGATGCCGCGCACCGTCAGGCGGACACGGACCGGATCGGGGTCGCCATCGGGATTCATGGTCAGTCGCCGGACGGCGCGGCGCGGCGCGCCCGCAGCCAGTCGTACCACCGGTCCAGCCCCTGGCCGGTCGTGGCGGAGACGCGCAGGATCTCCAGGCGCGGGTTGACCGCGCGCGCGGCGCGCTCGCAGGCCTCCAGGTCGAACTGCACGTACGGCAGCAGGTCCAGCTTGTTGATCAGGCACAGCGTGGAGGCGGCGAACATGTGGGGGTACTTCAGCGGCTTGTCGTCGCCCTCGGCCACGCTGATGATGACGACCTTGGCCGCTTCGCCCAGGTCGAACATGGCGGGGCAGACCAGATTGCCCACGTTCTCGATCATGAGCACCGAGCCGGCGGCCGGTTGCAGTTTGTCGCAGGCGCGCTTGACCATGTCCGCATCGAGATGGCAGCCGCGCCCGGTGTTCACCTGCACGGCGGGCGCTCCGGCGGCGGCGATGCGTTCGGCGTCGCGCATCGTGCGCTGGTCGCCCTCGATCACGCACAGCGGCATCTCTACGCCCAGATCGGCGATGGTGCGCTCGAGCAGCGTCGTCTTGCCGGCCCCCGGCGACGACACCAGGTTCAGCGCCAGCACGCCGCGCCCGGCGAACCAGCCGCGGTTCAGCAGCGCCTGGCGGTCATTGCCGGCCAGAACGGCTTCGGCCACCGCGATCTCGCGCGAGCCGGCGGCCGGGGCGTGCGGATGGCTATGCGGATGATCGTCGCCGTGGTGGTGGTGATCGTGGGGATGGTGGTCGTGCGGGTGGTCGCCGTGGTGGTGGTGCTCATGCGGATGCGCATGTCCGTGGTCGTGCCCGTGGTCATGTCCGTGGTCATATCCGTGGTCGTGATCAGACCCGGGTTCGCCCGGCCGGCGGATGGTCACGTCTTCCGCAGGTTGTCCGCAGCCGCAGGTGTCGCACATGGAAGGCCTCCGACGTTTCGACGCGAATCAATCGACGTTCAGCGACAGCACGCGCAGTTCGCGTCCGCCGTCGATGTCGAGCACATCGCCGCAGGCCGGGCACACGGCGATGGGTTCACTCACTTCCGCGACCGCTCCGCACCCGGCGCACAGGCCGCGGCCCGGCACGTCGCGGATCTCCAGTCCGGCCTCCGCCGACAGGCCGTTGCGCGCCGCCCCGAAGCAGAACCGCAGCGCGTCGGTCTCGATGCCGGCCAGCCGTCCCACCTCCAGCACCACGCGGTTGATACGCGCGGCGCCCGCGGCGGCGGCCTGCCGGTGGGCGATCTCCAGGACGTTGGCGATGATCGTCATCTCGTGCATGGGCCGCCCCGCGGTTCCGGTCAGGCCAGCTTGTCGGAACCCTTGCCCCGGAAGCGCGGCGCCAGCCAGGCGACGAGCATGGTCCAGGCCGCGATCACGAGGCCGAAGCCGATACCGGTGCCGATGAAGGTGACCGGCGACGTGGCCTTCGTGAATTCGGAGAGGGTCGCCGGCGACACCTGGCTCTTGAACAGGCTCAGGAACACCAGGCCGGCGAGCACGCCGATCACCAGGCTCACCACCAGCACCATGATCATTCCGAGACGCGGCTTGTTCATGCGATCCCCTTCTTCACGCGATCCCCTTCTTCGTGCGACCCCTGCCGCTCGAAGCCTGAAAACGGGCGGCCGGTGGGCCTCGTCGGTCTGCGCCACACGAAATTAGCACGGCGCCCCGGGCGCGGCAAATGATGCGCCGGGTCAGCCTTTGGCCGCCGGCCTGGGGTCGTCCTCGTGGCCCTCGCCGCGCAGCATCGCGCAGGCGTGGGCCAGCCCGGGCAGCAGGGCCGCCAGCGCGTCGGCCACGGCCCCGCGCGAGCCCGGCAGATTGACGATCAGCGTCCGTCCGCGCACGCCGGCCCGTCCGCGGGCCAGCATGGCTTTGGGCGTGCGCCGCTGGCCGTGCGCGCGAACGGTTTCCATGAGGCCGGGCGCCTCGCGCTCGAAGACCGCGTCCATCGCCTCGGGCGTGCGGTCCCGGGGTCCCAGTCCGGTGCCGCCGGTGGTCACGACCAGGTCGATCTCCTGCTCATCGGCCCAGCGGCGCACCTTGCCGGCGATCGTCCCGGTGTCGTCGGGCACCACCGCCGTTTCCACCACCGTGTAGCCGGCCGCGGTCAGGCGTTCGGCCAGCAGGCGGCCCGTGAGGTCCTCTTTCTGCCCGGCGGCGACCGAATCGCTGGCCACCAGCACGGCCGCGGTCAGGGCCGCCACCGCCGCCGACGCGTGGTCGCTCTTGCCGCCGCGCTTTTCGACCAGGCGCACGCTCTCGATCGACAGCGTGTCGTCGATCATCTTCAGCATGTCGTAGACCGTCAGCGCCGCCACCGCGGCGCCGGTCATGGCCTCGACCTCGACGCCGGTGCGGTCGACCGCGCGCACGGTCACCGTGATCGTGACGGTGTCCGGCCCCAGTTCGAACTGCGTGTCCACCCAGTCCACGCGGATGGGGTGGCAATAGGGGATGAGCTGGGGCGTCTGCTTGACCGCCAGGGCGGCCGCCGCGCGGGCCATTTCCACGGCGTCGCCCTTCGGCAGCGTCCGCGCGCGCAGGCGCTCGATGGCCGCGGGCGTGCCGCGCAGGACCGCGCGGGCGGTCGCCGTGCGCAGGCTGTCGGGTTTCAGGCTGACGTCGATCATGGGCGTCCTTCGGTCGCGGGGGAACGTCGCGGGGGGCGGAAAGGTGTGCCGACGCGGCATCCTTCAAGATAGCGGCAGCGCCGGCGATTGTAACGGCATTCGAAGGTGGACGGCCCCGCCAGGGGGAATGAAATCAATATGCACTTTCATTGTGGGCGCCCGGTCCCTGGGATCGCGTTCGACGCAGATTGCCGGCAGGTTCTCTGGATTTCGCCTAGATCTTCCGCTAGGATCATCCGGACCGCTCGGTATCGCAGCCCATGTCTTCGGCATATTCTCTTCCGGGGCGAGGGGTCCGGGTCCGCAACTCACCGGGGAAGATGGAATCGTGACGCGTCCCACCGGCAGGAAAGTTCCGCGGCCGCGCGGGGCAGGCGCCTCTGCTCCGGCCCTGTCCACCCCGGCCGCGGGCGGGTACCCGCGCCTGTTTCCCGTCGTGGGCATCGGCGCCTCGGCCGGCGGGCTGGAAGCGCTCGGCCTGTTCCTGACCCACATGCCGCCGGACACCGGCATGGCCTTCGTCGTCGTCCAGCACCTCGATCCGGTCCACAAGGGCATCATGCCGGAGCTGCTCCAGCGCGCGACCACCATGCCGGTGGCGCAGATCAGGGACCGGACGAAGATCGAGCCGAACCACGTCTACGTGATCCCGCCCAACGCCGACCTGTCCGTGCTGCACGGCACGCTCCATCTGCTGGAACCTGTCGCGCCGCGCGGTCTGCGGTTGCCCATCGACCACTTCTTCCGATCCCTGGCGGATGATCAGCACGAACAGGGTTTCGGCGTCATCCTCTCGGGCATGGGTTCGGACGGCAGCCTCGGGCTGCGCGCGATCAAGGAGAATTCCGGCGCGATCTTCGTCCAGGATCCCGCCTCGGCCAAATTCCAGGGCATGCCGCGCAGCGCGGTCGACTCGGGGTTGGCCGACGTGGTGGCGGCGGTGGAGGAACTGCCGGCGCGGATCCTCGCCTATCTTCAACACGTTCCCGCGCTGCAACCGGGAGCCGAAACTCGAGCGGGCGCGGAGGCCGCAGGCGACCGGGATAAGAGCGGCCTGGAGAAGGTGATCATTCTTCTGCGCGCGCAGACCGGTCACGATTTCTCCCTCTACAAGAAGAGCACCACCTACCGCCGCATCGAGCGGCGCATGGGGCTGCATCAGCTGGCGCGCATTGCCGATTACGTGCGCTTTCTGCGGCAAAACCCCCAGGAGACGGAGTTGCTCTTCAAGGAGCTGCTCATCGGCGTGACCGGCTTCTTCCGCGACCCGCCGGTCTGGGCTGACCTCGTCGACGAAGCGTTGCCGGCCCTGCTGGCGGCTCATCCTCGCGGGGCCGCGCTGAGGGCCTGGTGCCCCGGAGTTTCCACCGGCGAGGAGGCGTATTCCCTGGCCATGGCGTTCCGGGCCGCCGTCGAGAGGTTGGATCCGGGCGTCCCGTTCACGCTGCAGGTTTTTGCCACCGATCTGAACAAGGAAGCCGTCGACAAGGCCCGGAAAGGGGTCTACCCGGCCAACATCGCCGCGGACGTGTCCGAGGACCGCCTGCGCCGCCATTTCATCGAAGAGGAGGGCGGCTACCGGGTGAGCAAGGAAATCCGGGAAATGGTCGTCTTCGCCCCACAGAACCTGGTCATGGACCCGCCGTTCACCAAACTGGATATCCTGAGCTGCCGGAACCTGCTCATCTATCTTGAGCCGGCGCTCCAGGAGAAGCTTCTGCCCCTGTTCCACTACAGCCTGAATCCGGGCGGGCTGCTGGTGCTCGGGAACTCCGAGACCATCGGCGCGGCCGGCGACCTGTTCGAGCCGCTGCCCGGCAAGACGCGGCTCTTCCGGCGCCGCGAGGCCGGGCTGGCGCCGGGCGCGGTGGAGTTCCCGTCGGCGTTCGTCAGCCACCGCTTCCCTGTCTCGCAGCCAACCCTGGCCGCGGCTGCGCAGCCGTCTTCCGGAAGCCTGCAGAGACTGACGGAGACCATCCTGCTCCAGCATTTTTCGCCAGCGGCGGTTCTGGCCACCGGAAGCGGCGATATCGTCTATTTCAGCGGCAGGACGGGCCGGTATCTGGAACCGGCTGCAGGCAAGGCGAACCTCAATCTTTTCGCCATGGCCCGCGAGGGATTGGCCGGGGCCCTGAGCGATTCTTTCACCAAGGCCGTGCGGGAAAAAATCACCGTCACGATCCACGAGGTAGTGGTGGAAGGCGACGGGGTCAGCCGGATGATCGACATCACCGTTCAGCCGCTGAATGAACCGGCGGACCTGCGCGGCATGGCGCTGGTGGTTTTCAGGGATGCGCCCCCGGCCGCGGTCGCCGTTCAGTCCGGCCGACCGGGTCGGGCTTCCGGCAGGGATGCCCAACGGACGGCTCTCGGCGCCGAACTCCAGCACGCCCGCGAGGAACTGCGGATCTCGCGCGAAGAGATGCAGGCCTCGCAGGAGGAACTGAAGTCGGCCAACGAGGAACTGCAATCCACCAACGAGGAATTGCAGAGCACGAATGAGGAACTGACCACCTCCAAAGAGGAAATGCAGTCCATGAACGAGGAGCTGGAGACCGTCAACCACGAGCTCCAGGCCCGCGTGACAGAACTGTCGCGCGCCGGCGACGACATGGAAAACCTCCTGAACAGCACCGACATCGCCACGCTTTTCCTGGGGAACGACCTGAGAGTGAGGCGATTCACGCGCCAGGTGGCGGACATCATCAAACTGATCCCCGGTGACGCCGGCCGGCCCATCACGGACATCGTCAGCGATCTGGAATATCCCGGCTTCGGCGACGATGTGCGCGAGGTCCTGCGGTCGCTCGTCTTCCAGGTGAAGCAAGTGCCCGCTGCCGGCAATCGCTGGTTCCAGGTCCGCATCATGCCCTACCGCGCGCAGGGCAACCGCATCGACGGTGTCGTGGTCACCTTCACGGACATCAGCGAGACGAAATCCCTGGAGATCGCGTTGCGTGAAGCCCGGCACGGACTGCAGGCCAGCTTCGACGTCCAGTCCCGGGAACTGGGGGACTCGCGTCAGTTGGAAGTTGCATTGAAGCGGGCCGTAGAGGCCCTGGAAGCCCGTCTCACGGGACGACCCGAGCCGTTGCGCTGAGTATGCGGCGGGTGCTGGGGACAGGAAGGTGCCCATGAAGGACCGCAAGCCGAACGCCGAAGCTGATCTGCGCAGCCGCGCCGAAAAGCGGTTGACGGCACAGGCGCCGTTGTCCGGCGCGCCGTCGTCAGCGAACGAGTTGCCGCGGCTCGTCCATGAACTCCAGGTTCACCAGATCGAACTGGAAATGCAGAACGATGAGCTTGTCAACTCACGGGCGCAGATGGAGGCGCTGAAGGATCGCTACTACGAGTTCTACGACTTCTCGCCGACCGGATTTCTCAGCCTCGACGCCCAAGGGTCGATCATCCAGGTGAATCTCAACGGCGCGCGCCTGCTGGGCCGGGAGCGCTCCCAGCTCTCCGGCCAGGCGTTCGCGCCGTTCGTGGCCGGTGTCGATCGAACCGCGTACAGCGAATTCCTGCAGTTGGTCTTCGCGACCAGGGACAGGCAAACCTGCGAAGTGGCTCTGGAGCGGAGGGGACAGCCGCCGCTGCATGTGCAGATCGAAGGCATCCAGTCGTCAGCCGGGCGGGAGTGCCGCGCGGTGCTGTTGGACATCACCGGGCTCAGGCGGGCCGAGGACGAGCGGGTGAAGCTGCAGGGGCAGTTGCTCCAGGCGCAGAAGACCGAGTCGTTGGGTCATTTGGCGGGGGGCATCGCCCACGATTTCAACAATATGCTTGGCGTGATCATCGGCCACGTGGAGATGGCACTCGACAGCGCCGGTATTTCGCCGACGGTCCACGACGATCTGCTCGAGATCCGCAAGGCGGCCGAGCGTGCCGCCGAACTCACGAGCCAGTTGCTGGCCTTTGCCAGGTTGCAGCCCGTGGCGCCCCGGGTGCTCGACTTGAACGTGACCATTGCCGGCATGCACACGATGCTCAGGAGGCTCATCACCGAGACCATCGACATCGATTGGAGGCCGGGCGACGGCCTGTGGATGGTGAAGATGGATTCCGGGCAGGCGCACCAACTGCTGACGAACCTCTGCATCAACGCGCGGGACGCCATTGCCGATGTCGGTCGGATCACCGTCCGGACGCAGAACGTCTCCCTGGGCGCCCGGGATCCGGGCGTGCTGGACACGCACGGCACCGCGGGCGACTTCGTCCTGCTGACGGTGACGGACACGGGCCGCGGCATGGAACCGGACATCCGGGCCAGGATCTTTGAGCCATTCTTCACGACGAAGGAACAGGGCAAGGGGACGGGGCTGGGGCTGGCCACCGTGTCAGGTATCGTGAGCCAGAACCAGGGGTTCATCACGGTCGAGAGTGTTCCTGGCCAGGGGTCGACGTTCAAGGTCTATCTGCCGCGATGCACGGACCATGGCGTTCCGTTGCCGGCGTTCTCAACGGTGGACCACACGCTGCCCGACGCGAGAACGGTGTTGCTGGTGGAGGACCAGATCGATCTGCTGGATGTCACCAGGAGCATGCTGGAGCGCCTCGGTTGCCGCGTGCTGACGGCCGCGACCCCCGGTGAGGCGATCGGCCTGGCGGAAAGGCACGGCCGCGAAGTCAACCTGCTCCTGACCGACGTGATCATGCCGGGGATGAACGGCCGCGATCTCGCCAAGAGGCTGCTCGCGGAGCATCCTCATCTGAGGATCCTCTTCATGTCCGGATACACAGCCGATCTGATCGGGAGCCGGGGCCTGCTGGACGACAGGATCCATTTTCTCCAGAAGCCGTTCCTGATGAAGAATCTGGCCGACAAGCTGTGGGAGGCGCTGGGCGACGCGCAGGTGTGATTGCGGACGAAATTCACTATCGCAATCATTCGGTTCGCGGCGTCGTTTTCCCTGCACTGAACGACCTTCCGACTCCTATATTTGCGCCATGGCAAAGACGCGGCGCATCGCGACGATCCTGTTTCTGGCCGGCCTCGTGCTGACCGCCGCCGCCTGTGGCCGGGTGGCCGCCGGCGAGGCGGCCGCCGAACGCTGCCTGGACTGCCACGCCGGTCTGGAAGTCGCTTCGCCCTCGCACTCCGGCTGCGTGTCGTGCCACGGCGGCAACCCCGCGGGAAAGACGAAGGACGACGCCCACCGCGGCATCTTCGGCCTGGCGGACCCTTCGTACGCCGGCCGCTGGGAGCGCGGTTGCGGCGACTGTCACCAGCACCAGCTCGAGCGCATGCGCAGCAGCCAGATGTACACCAACGCGGGCATGATCGCGCAGATCCAGGCCACCTGGGAAGGCGAGCGCGACAGCGTGGTCTACGCTGCGCGCGGCGCCCGCCTGCACGACACGGCGGGCCTTCCGCTCACGCACACGTCGGTCATCGCGTTGGATAATCTTTCCGGCGATCTCTACCGCAAGTTCTGCGCGCGCTGCCACGTCGCGAAGCAGAACGAGGCGGACGACGGGGCCGGCCACGCCGCCGGTTGCGCGGCCTGCCATTTTCCCTACGCCGACGACGCGACCTACCGCGGCGGCGATCCCACCATGAAGGGGCGCAAGCCCCACAGCCGCACGCACGCCATGGCCGGCCTGCCGCCGCTCGAGGCCTGCACGCGCTGCCACCATCGCAGCGGGCGCGTGGCGCTGGCCTATCAGGGCCTGAACGACGGCAACAACGGCCTGGTCCCGACGAAGGGCGGCCTGCCCGGCCCCCTGCCGGGCAGCGACCAGCGCAACTATTCGCACATCGCCCCGGATGTGCATTTCGCCGCCGGCATGGAGTGCATCGACTGCCACACATCGAGAGAGGTGATGGGCGACGGCTATGCGACGCCCGGCATGCACGGGCAGCTGGAGATCGCCTGCGAGGACTGCCACGGCGGCGCCGCGGAGGGCCCGCGCTTCGCCACCGCCTGGCGCGAGCACGATCTGCCCGTCCGCGAGTCCCGCCAGTACGGCCGGCCGCTGCCGGCCGGCGCGCGCGTGGCGTTGACCTCGAAGGGTCGACCCTATTCGAACGTGTTCGACGACGACGGCCGCGTGGGCGTGATGCTCAAGCGCGACGGCCGCATCCTGCGCAGCCCGGTGATCACCGGCACCGCCGCGCACACCATCGTCGGGCACGATCGGCTCGAGTGCCACGCCTGCCACTCGCGCACCGTGGTGCAGTGCTACGGCTGCCACACGACCTACGACCAGCGCGAGTACGGCTGGGACTATCTGGCGGGGCGCGCCACGAGAGGCTCTTTCAGCGAGACCGAGGATGTCCGCGCGCTCTATCCGTTCCCGCTGGCTCTGGGCACGGATGGGCGCATCGGCACCGTGACGCCCGGTTGCCAGACGTTCATCAATGTCATCGAAGAGGACGGCACGCTGTCGCGCGACGAGGATGTCGCCACTTTCCGTGGAAAGAAGCAGCTGCGTTTCGCGCCGTTCTTCGGGCACAACGTCGGCACGCGCGCGGTGGGCTGCGCCGAATGCCACGGCAACCCGGCGTTCCTGGGCTTCGGCCAGCACGTGGTCGAGCGCGGGCTGCTGCGCGGAACGCTTCTTTGCGAGAAGGACCCGCGGAAGCCGCTCGACGGCTTCCTGCACGAGGACCGGGCGGGCATCGCGCCGCACGCGGCCATGAGCCGCGAGGGCGCCCGCCCCCTGGACACGATCGAAGCCCGCCGCGTGTTCGCGGTGAATCTGTGCCTGATCTGCCATGACCAGGCCACTGACCCGATCTACCGGAAGCCGTTGGACATCCATGCGCTGGACGACACTCTGCATCGCCGCCTGCTGGCTGCTGGGCGCTGAGCCCGCGACCGCCGGCCCCGCCACCGGGAGCGTGACGCCGAACACCGGCGTCGCCGCCGCGGCCCACGTGTTGCCGGCCGATGTCGCGTGCCTGACTTGCCATCCGGGCCGCACCGACGTCCTGGCTGGTCCCATGGCCACGCGGGCGCACGAGCGGGCGTTCGCGCGCCGCGCGTTCGGAGCGGAAGGCGATGCGTTCTTCGGTGCAGCCTGCGCCGGTTGCCACGTTTCGGGTTGCCGCGATTGCCATGACGGCGATCCACATCCCGTGGCAGGGCCGGTCGCAGGGGTGCGCGCGGCCGCTTCCGCGCAGCTGCGCGACGACGTCTGCCTGCGCTGCCACAACGGGTACTACACCGGCTGGGAGTACCATGGCCGCGCCCCGCGCGAAGACCACGAACGGTACCAGCGCGGCGCCGTCGCCGACGGCGCCCACACCCTGAAGATGCTTCCGGACATCCATCAGGAGCGCGGGCTTGGTTGCGTGGACTGCCACACCGTCCACGGTTCCGCCGGCCACGGCCAGGGCGGGGGCGGCTCGGTGAAGGGATGCCGCGACTGCCACCGCGACATTTCCCGTTCCGTGCCCGAGCACGCCATCGCGGCACATCTGGAGAAGATGGAGTGCTGGGCCTGCCATTCGGCCTGGGCCGCGCAGGAATACGGCACCTTCCTGATCAAGCCGGCCACCGACGAGCAGCGCGAGGCCTTCGCCCCGCTGCCCGAACAGGGCGGCTGGCGGCGCAGCGCCGCGCTCCGGCGCCAGGATCCGCCGCCGCTGGGCCTGAACGCGCGCGGACTGGTGGCGCCGATCCGTCCGCAGTACGTGCTGCTGGCCACCGATCCGGCGCGCGGCTGGGAGAACCGGCTGCTCGCCGCCGAATGGAAGGCGTTCTTCCCGCACACGATCCGGCGCGGCACCGTGACCTGCGGGGGCTGCCACGAGACGCCCCGGCGGTTCGTGCTCGAGCCGGAAGATGACCGCATCTACGACCTGGAGCGCGACGGTCTGCCGCTGCGCTCGTGGTGGGACCAGACTGGCCAGCGCGTCGCCAATGGCGCATTCTTCACACGGGAACGCTACGACCTGATGAACCGGCGCACGCCCGAATACGTGCGGGAGCATCTGAGGCAATGGCAGGACCTACTCAATCCCGACGCCGGTTCCTCCGGACCCTGATCCTCGCCGCGGCGGGGCTGGGCGGATGCTGGCGCTTCCTGACGCCCGTGCGGGGGATCACCCCCCGCGAGGTGGCCGTACCCGCCGCGGACATCCCGCCCGGCGGCGCGCTGGTGCTGCCCGAACACGGGCTGGCCGTCACGCGCCTGCGCGACGGACAGGTGCGGGCGCTGAACCTGACCTGCACGCACCTGGGCTGCCGGGTCACGGCTACCGAGAACGGGTTCACCTGCCCGTGCCACGGCAGCCGTTTCGACGAACAGGGCGCGGTCCTGACCGGACCGGCCACGCGCGCGCTGTACCAGCTGGAATGCCAGCAGGACGGCGACCGGATCACCGTCCGCCTGCCGGAGGCGACATGATCGGCGAATTCGTCCGCCATCTCTTCCCGCGCGTCGTCCTGCGGCGCAATCTGCGGATCACCTACACGTTCTGCCTGGGCGGGCTGTCGTTCACCACGTTCCTGACCCTGATCGTCACCGGCCTGCTGCTGCTGTTCTACTACCGGCCGTCGCCGACCGGGGCGTTCGAATCGATCCAGTTCCTGGAAAGTTCGGTCTGGGGCGGGAA
>JAIFKS010000133.1 GCA_020049465.1 bacterium
GGCGAAGATGCCGTTGGCGACGCCGTTGACGATGCGGCTGCGACCGCCTCGGCGGCCGTCGGCGCGCCGGCCGCCAGGCCGTGCACGACCCAGGTGCCGCCCGAGCGCGCGTCGCGCTCGACTTCCAGCAGGCCCAGATTGCGCGCCTCTTCCAGCACATCGCCGAAAGTGGCGTAACCCAGGGCCCGCTCGCTGAAATGCGGTTGCTTGCGCGTCATCGTGTCCTTGATCAGCGACGAATACAGCACATCGCCCCGCTCCTGCAGCAGGCTCTGCACCGTCGAGACCAGGAAGTCGAACATCTCGCGCTTGCCCAGCGGCACGTGCGTGGCCGTCAGCGAAGGTTGCGCCTGGTTCAGCCGGTAGATGTCGTCGTAGAAGATGAACTCGTCGCAGTTGCCGATCAGCAGGTTGCTGCTCGAGTTCTTCATGCCCACCCCGATGACCCGCTTGTTGTTCTCGCGCAGCTTTGAGACGAGCGGCGAGAAGTCGGAGTCGCCCGAGCAGATCACGAACGTGTCGATGTGTTCTTTCGCGTAGCACAGATCCATGGCATCGACGACCATGCGGATGTCCGCGCTGTTCTTGCCCGAGATGCGGGGCGCCGGCACTTCGATCAGGTCGATGGCCGCCTCGTGCAGCGCCGACATGTGTTCCTTGTGGTGGTGCCAGTCCGCATAGGCGCGCTTGACGATGATCTTGCCTTT
The DNA here is from genome assembly GCA_020049465.1 of bacterium. Lineage (GTDB taxonomy): Bacteria > Krumholzibacteriota > Krumholzibacteriia > LZORAL124-64-63 > LZORAL124-64-63 > CAINDZ01. The sequence goes on from JAIFKS010000133.1 coordinate 708, forward strand.
TTCGAGAATGCGCTGGATCAACAACCTGATGTCCAGGCGTTGACGGGCATCGCGGGCCCCGATCGCCAGGTTGTCAAAATCGATGAAGAGCGCGAGGTTGGTCTCACGCGGCTCTGACATGCGGGCCTCCTTGCCGGGGCGGCGCCCTCCGCTGGAATCGGGGCGGGCGCGGCGGTCCGGTGACCGGTTACAGGTGTCTGAGCACGATAAGCGATATCCCCGGGCGGGACCAGAAGCAAAGCCCGGCGCCGCGGCGCCGGACGGAAAGTGGCGCGAACATGGGCGAAACGCTGACCTCCGCCGAACTGGCGCAGCTGATCCGCCGGGTCTTCACTCCCACCGCCGGCGATCGCGGCCTGGCCCTGATCGTCGACGTGCCGGACGCGCGCCTGCCGGACAACGACGAATGGGCGCAGCGCCGCCGGCTGGCCGCCGGCTGGTACGACGGGCTGGCCGCCGCGCGCGCCGAACTGGGCCTGGAGCGCGTGACCCTGGCCTGGTACCGCAACGCCGGCAGCAACAACGCCGACCTGCCGTCCGTCTGCTGGCCGCACGACGCCGCGGGCGGCCCGGCCGCGGCCGCGGTGCCCGCCGACGCCGACCGCCTGGAAGGCCGCCCGGCGCTGGACATGGCCGAACTGCTGCGCAGCCACACCATCATCATCGCCCCCACCGAACTGTCGGCCACCGCGCCGCTGAAGGTGGCCGCGCGCGCCGGCGGCTTCCGCGCCGCCACCATGCCGGGCTTCCTGCCGGGCATGATCCCGGCGCTGCGCCTGGACTACCAGGAGATCAGCCGGCGGGTCGATCTGCTGAAGACGTGGCTGGACGCGGCCGACGCGGCGGAGCTGACCTTCGAGGTCGACGGCGAGCCCTGCCGCCTGACGCTGGACCTGCGGCACCGCGAAGGCCACGCCTCGGGCGGCCTGTTCCCGCGCAACGGCGTGGCCGGCAACCTGCCTTCGGGCGAAGCCTACATCGTCCCCTACGAGGGTGAGATCCCCGGCGACCCCAGCGGCTCGCACGGCCTGCTGCCGGTGCAGATCGAAGACGAGATCGTCATGTTCGCCGTCGAGAACAACCGCGCCCGCGTGGTCAGCGACGGACCCGAAAGCCGGCGCGAAGCGGCCCATCTGGCGGCCGAACCGGCCTACGCCAATCTGGCGGAACTGGGCCTGGGCGTGCTGGGCGACTTCGGCGTGCAGCCGTGCGGCAGCATCCTGCTGGACGAAAAGCTGGGCCTGCACGTGGCCTTTGGGCGCAGCGACCACTTCGGCGGCATGGTGGGTCCGAAGGATTTCTCGTCGCCGGAGGCGGTCATCCATCTGGACCGTGTCTACATCCCGGCCACGCAGCCCCGGGTGCGCGTGCGCGAAGTGCGGCTGATCGGACCGGGTCTGGACCGGGCGGTCATCGTCGACGACAAGTTCACGGAGTTGTGATTTTTGGGAAAGATGGCGCCGGGCGGAAAAAAAGGGGGGCCGGGGTCCGTCGGTGAATGACTCTCGCCCTAAGTCATTCTGACGTTGGTGACCCCGGCCATGATCGTTGCGCGTCGGCACCGTTGCGCCGTGCAGGATTATTCGGTTGGACCCTCGCCACACTTTAGAGAAATCTGTATATGAAACAAGGATTATTTTCAGAAATTTGACATGTCATGCGGAGTGGATTCGTCTGATTTTCGACCCCCGGGATCGGCTCCGCTCGACCCCGAACAAGGCGGCTGCGCATTGGATTACATCGGCCACATCTTCCGCCCGCCCAGCGAAGCGGAGAGCCTGCTGCTGCAGGTGACCGTCGGCTGCAGCCACAACGACTGCACCTACTGCGGCATGTACCGGCTGCCCGAGCAGCGCTTCCGGCTGAAGCCTCTGGATGTGATCACCCGCGATGTGGAAGAAGCCGCGGCCTTCAGTCGCGATATCACACCTATCCGCCGCGTGTTCCTGTGCGACGGCGACGCGCTGGTGCTGCCGACGAACCGGCTGCTCGAGATCCTGGCGCTGATCCGCACGCAACTGCCCCACGTCCGGCGCGTGGGCATCTACGGCGACGCGCGCACCATCGCGCGCAAGGACGACCTTGAGCTGGCGGCGCTGCGCGAGGCCGGCCTGGGCATCGTCTACCACGGCGCCGAGAGCGGCGACGACGAGGTGCTGCGGCGGATCCGCAAGGGCTCGAACGCGGAGGACGCGGTGGCCGCGGCCGGCAAACTGCGGCGCGCGGGCATCCGCCATTCGGTGATGGTCATGCTGGGGATCGGCGGCAACGAACGCTCAGCGGAACACGCGGCCGCCACCGCGCGCCTGCTCACGGCAATGGACCCGCCCTTCGTCGGCGCGCTGACCACCACGCTGGTTCCCGGAACACCGCTGGCCGACGAGGCTGACGCCGGCCGCTTCACGCTGCCCGATCCCTGGGGCCTGCTCGCCGAACTGCGCGTGCTGGTGGCCGACAGCCGCTTCACGCGCTGCCGCTTCCATTCCAACCACGCCAGCAACTACGTGCCGTTGAGCCTGAACCTGCCGACGGACCGCGACGGCGCCGTGCGCACGCTGGACGGACTGTTGGGCGAACGCGACCGGGCGCGGCTGCGCCCGGAGCATCGGCGGGGATTGTAGAGCGGGGCCGGTCTTCAGCCGTCGAGCATGGCCAGGATCTCGCGCGTCCGGGCCACCATCAACGCCTGGTCGCCGCGCGACTCGACGTTCAGACGGATCACCGGCTCGGTGTTGCTCTGCCGCAGATTGAAGCGCCAGGCGCCCATGTCCAGAGACACGCCGTCGGTGCGGTCCAGGCCCACCGCATCGGGCAGGTACCGGTCCTCCACGCGCCGCATGGCGACGTCCGGGTCCTGCAGCCGGCGGTTGATCTCGCCGCTGGCCGGGTAGGCCGCCTGCATCGCGCTGACCAGCGACGACAGCGTACGGCCGGTGGCCGACATCACCTCGACCACGCGCAGCCAGGGCAGCATGCCGCTGTCGCAGTAGGCGAACTCGCGGAAGTAGTGGTGCGCCGACATCTCGCCGCCGTAGACGGCGTCCTCGGCCCGCATGCGCTCCTTCATGAACGCGTGCCCGGTCTTGTTCATCAGCGGGATGCCGCCCGCGCGCTCGACCATGTCGACGGTGTTCCAGACCAGCCGCGGATCATGCACGATGCGGCCGCCCGGCTGCGCGCGCAGACAGGCCTGCGCCAGCAGACCCACCAGGTAGTAGCCCTCGATGAAGGCGCCCGTCTCGTCGAAGAAGAAGCAGCGGTCGAAGTCGCCGTCCCAGGCCAGGCCCAGGTCGGCCTTGTGCTCGCGCACGGCCTCGGCGGTGGCGCTGCGGTTTTCCGGCAGCAGCGGGTTGGGAATGCCGTTGGGGAAGTTGCCGTCGGGCTCGTCGAACAGCGGGATGATCTCCACCGGCAGGCGCTTCGCGAGCGCCGCCACGACCGGGCCGGCGCAGCCGTTGCCGCCGTTGGCCACGATGCGCAGGGGCTTCAGCCGCTTCGGATCCGTCTGCAGGACCAGGAAGTCGATGAAGTCAGGCAACACGTCGAACGGCGTGATCGTTCCAGGCTGCGCGCAGGGGGTCAGATCGCAGGCGATGGCCCCGGCGCCGATGTCGTCCAGCCCGCTGTCGCCGCTGATGGGCCGGGCGCCGCTGCGGACCAGCTTCATCCCGTTGTGGTCCATCGGGTTGTGGCTGGCGGTGACCATGATGCCGCCGGCCAGCTCGCGCGCGAAGGTGGCGTAGTAGACCATCTCGGTGCCGCACAGGCCGATGTCCAGGACGTCGGCGCCCCCGTCGTTCAGGCCGCGGCTGAGGGCGGTGGCCAGCCCGGCGCTGCTCAGGCGGCAGTCCCGCCCGACGGCGACCGTGCCTGCCTTCAGGAACCGCGCCGTCGACAGGCCGATGCGGTAGGCCAGGTCGGTGTCCAGTTCACCGGGCACCCGGCCACGGATGTCGTAGGCCTTGAAACAGGCGGGCTTGGCGGGGCGGACGGCCATCAGTCGATTCTCCTTGGCGCGGCGATAACAGGGGGCCATCATGGCTCGGCGCGCCAGCCGTGATGGCCGTCGCGCAACCCCTTCACTAACATGAATCGCGACGACGGGCAAGCCGGGACCCGGACGACAACCGTCCGCACCGCAGCCGCCGCGACCCGGGAGATTCCGATGCGTACCGCGTTTCTGGCCGTCCTGTCCGCGACTTCACTGCTGGCTGTGTCCGGCTGCGTACAGTTCCATTCCGACCTGACGGTCGACGCCACCGGCGGCGGCACCGCCACGATGTCGATGTCCGTCGCCACCGAAGTCCTGGCGGCCGTGACCGAAATCAAGGAGACGGGCGGCGCCACCATGGGCGTGGAAGTGCCCGATGTGAACACGATCACGCGCGCTTCGCTGGAGAAGCGCGCGGCCGGCCAGGGCGTCCAGGTCGTCGCCTTCGACAAGGGTTCGGCCGGCGGACGGCAGACGCTGTCGTGCACCCTGGGCTTCACCAGCCTCAAGGGCCTGTCCCGCGTCCTGAACGACGTCGCGGCGGGCCTGGGCGGCGCCGGACTGGGCATCGCCCCGGTGGACGGCGGCAACCTGGCGCTGCGCACCATGCAGTACAATTTCCCGTCGTCCCAGCCGGCCAAGAAGGCGCCCGCGGCGCCCACGCCCGAGCAGGCGCAGCGGCACACGGAGCTGGCCATGACGGTGATGGCGGCCCTGGGCGAAACGGATCTGGTCCTGAAATTCACCGTGCCCGGCGACATCGTCCGCTCCAACGCCACGTCGGTCGAGGGCCGCACGTCGATCTGGACGATCAACGCCGCCAACATGATGAGCCAGCAGGCCGATGTCGCGCCGGAGATCGTGTTCGCCGGCAAAGGTCTGAACATCCCGACGCAGGTGAAGTAGACGCCATGACGCTTGCCCAGGCCCTGGCCGCTCTCGAACAGGCCGGCACCGCCCAGAATCGCAAGATCTACGGGCGGCACGGCGTGGGGCCGGCACAGTTCGGCGTCAGCTTCGCGGAGCTGAAGAAACTGGCCAAGTCCATCCGGCAGGACCACGCGCTGGCCGTGGACCTGTGGGCCTCGGGCAACCACGACGCCAGGGTGCTGGCGACCATGGTCGCCGACGCCGGTTCCATTTCCACGCGCGAACTGGACGCCTGGACGAAGGATCTGGACAACTACGTGATCGCCGATGCGTTCAGCGGGCTGGCCGCCCGCTCGCCCCACGCCGCCGCGCGCAGCGCCGCCTGGCGGGGCCGCAAGGGCGAGTGGATCGCCGCCGCCGGCTGGAACGTGGTCAGCGGGCTGGCCCTGCAGGAGGACGCCGACGAGGCGGCGCTGGCCGATCTGATCGCACCCATCGCCGCCACGATCCACGACCAGCCCAACCGCGTCCGGCACGCCATGAACCAGGCGCTGATCTCGATCGGCGCCCGCGGCGGCGCGCTGGAAAAAGCCGCGCTCGCGGCCGCGGCGCGCATCGGCAAGGTGGCCGTCGACCACGGCGAGACCGGGCAAGGGCTGAGCATGCGCCGCGACGAACTGGAATCCCACGATCCCGCCCTCTTTGCCGAGGTTGTGCGCGACTGCGCGGTCGGCTACCTGACCCTGGTGACCGCCGAAGGCCAACCCCGCTCGATCGCGCTGAACTTCGCGGCGCTCGACGGCGACATCGTCTTCCACGGCGCGCTGTCCGGCGAGAAGTTCACGCTGATGCAGGCGGGCCCCCGCGCCGGCTTCACGATGGTGAAGGAATACAGCTACATCCCCTCGTACTGGAGTGCGCCGGACCACGCCTGTCCGGCCACGCACTTCTTCAAGTCGGTGGAGATCCGCGGGCGCGCCGTCGTGGTCGACGATCCCGCGTACAAGGCCCGCGCGCTGCAGGCGCTGATGGAGAAGATGCAGCCCGAGGGCAGCTACACGGCCATCGACCACACCTTGCCCATGTACCGCGGCGCGCTGCAGAAGGTGGGCGTGTTCCGCGTGGTCAACGAAGGCTGGACCGGCAAGGTGAAGTTCGGTCAGAACGAGCCGGCGCGGCTGCGCAGCGTTTTTGTCGAGAAGCTGCGCGAGCGCGGGACACCGGTGGACCTGCTCACGGCGGACGAGATCGAGAGGATGTCCCGATCTTCATGAGATGGGTCGTGCCGCCGAAATTGTGTCCGGCCCATTTGATGCCCCAGACCGGGCATGGACACCAACAGCCCTTTCTTCGTTCCACCCCACTGCCCCAACCCGGACTGCCTGTACCATCAGCAGTTAACCGAAGGCTGGCGCTACAAGGGCATTGGTTCCTTCTGGAGTCAGTCCCAGGAAAAGCGTATCCAGCGGTTTAAGTGCAAGCACTGCCCGCGCTCATTCAGTACCCAGACCTTCTCGCCAACCTACTGGCTCAAGCGCCCTGACATCCTGCCCCAGCTGCCGACCAAGACCACCGGCTGCATGGCCAACCGCCAGATCGCCCGCGATCTGCACGTCGCCCCGTCGACGGTCGACCGCCAGATCGCCCGTCTCGGTCGGCACTGCCTGCTCTACCATACCGAGCAGATGCAGTCCGCCAACCCCGCTTCTGTCATCGTCATCGACGGGTTCGTCACGTTCGAGTACTCGCAGTACCACCCCTTCCACCATCATCTGGCCGTCGAGCGCGACACCGACTTCCTGGTCTATTTCACCGACAGTGAGGTCCGCCGCTCCGGCACCATGACCCGGGCCCAGAGGCGCAAGCGCGAGCGGCTCGAGGCCAAACACGGCAAAGCGGATCCCAAGGCGGTGTTCAAGGATGTGCTGCACCTGATGGAGGTGGTCACCGGTGGTCAACCGCGGGTGACGGTGCTGAGCGACGACCACAAGACTTACCCGCGGGTGCTGAAAAAGCTGCCTTGCGAGATCATCCATCTGGTGACCTCGAGCAAGGAGCGTCGGGACGCAGGCAACCCGTTGTTCCCGATCAACCTGACGGATCTGCTGGTACGGCACAGCTGCGCGAACCACAAGCGGGAGACGATCGCGTGGTCGAAGCGGCGGCAGGCGAGCGCCGAGCGGCTGGCCATCTTCCTGGTGTGGCGGAACTACATGAAGGGTCGGCGGGAGAAGGCACGAGGCAGCCCGACGCCGGCCGAGGCCCGGGGGATGATGGACCACCGGGTCGATGTGGCAGAGCTTTTGGAGCGGCGGTTGTTCGTCAGTCGGATCGGACTGCCGGCGAGGTGGGCGGAATACTACAAAAGGGCGGTCAGCACGCGGGTTATGGCGGTGGAACGGCGGCACGATCTGCGCTACGCGGTGTGATCAGGCCGGAAGAGAACCGGCCGCGCCATTGACTGGCGCGGCCGGACACAATTTCGACGGCACAACCCACTACTTCAACAACGTCATCCTCATGGTCTGCGAGGTTCCGCCCGCATCCAGCCGGTAGAAATAGACGCCCGCCGCCGCCGAGCGTCCCGCTTCGTCGCGGCCGTTCCAGATGGCGTCGTGACGGCCGGCGCCGACCGTCTCCGCGTTCACCAGCGTGCGCACCACGTTGCCGGCCACGTCGTAGACGGCCAGGGTGACGGTCGCCGACGACGGGAGATCGTAGCTGATCGTCGTCGTCGGGTTGAACGGGTTCGGGTAGCACGGGTGCAGCACGGGGCCGGTCGGCAGCCGGTCGGGCACATCGGCCACGTATTGGCGCGTGAAGTCGAACCGGTTGGCGTTGAAGCCGCTCGCCGTCGGCGCGAACCGCATGACCTGCGTGCCGGCCTCGAGCGTCACCGTGCTCGACACGGTCGTCCACGTCTGCCAGCCGGTCGTGGACGGCACGATGATCTCGCCCGTCTTGTCCACGCCGTTGAACTCGAGACGGAACCTGCCGCCGCCGGACAGCGACGAGACGCGGGTCCCGACCAGATAGGAGCCGGCCACCGGCACCTGGACGGTGTATTCCAGCCATTCGCCGGGATTGGTCCACCCCGTGTTGTAGCCGCCGCCGGCGTCGTAGCAGACTTCGATGTCGACGCCTTCGCCCGGGCGGTACTGCCCGCCGTTGTTGGCCGCGTCCAGATCGTGGTAGGCGACGCCTTCACCGCCGATGTCGAAGTCCTCCACCTGGATGCTCGTCGGCAGTACGTACGGGTTGCCGACGTAGGCGGCCTGCCCGCAGCCGGCGCCGACGGTGACGTTGACCGTACTCGTGGTGATGCCGCCGAGGTTGTCGACGGCCCGGGCCGTGATCGCGTAGCACCCGGCCGGGACGGAACTCCAGGTGAACGCGTACGGTGCGGTCGTGTCCGCGCCGAGCAGGGTCGCGCCGTTCAGGAACTCGACGGTGGTGATGGAGCCGTCGGCATCGGCCGCCGTCGCGGTGATCGTGATGTCGCCGACCGGCAGGCTGCTCTCGGCCGCCGGCGCGGTCACGGCGACCGTCGGTTCGATGTTCTCGATCTCCTCGTACACGCGGACGTAGTCGATGAGGAACTGCTGGGGGAAGGTCGCGGTGATGCAGGCCGTGCTGGTGCACCCGGTGTACCAGCCGCCGACCGCGGCGTTCAGGATGATGTAGAACTCCTGGTCGAAGGGCGCGCGCGGATTGCCGGGCGCGGCGCTCGAGTACCACTGGGCGCTGGTCCGCGTGGCGAAGAGGACGCCGTCCACGTACCAGCGGATCGCGTCCGGAGCCCACTCGACGGCGTAGATGTGGAAGGCGTCGGCGAAACTCGTCCCGCCCAGGGAATAGGACGAGCTGGTCGACGTGTTCGCCGGGTACTCGCCGCCATAGTGGAGCGCGCCGCCGACCGTGGTCGTGGCGTTCGCGGACTCCATGATGTCGATCTCGCCGCTGGCCGCCCAGCCGCCGTAGACGTCGGCTTCGGGCATCATCCAGAACGCCGGCCACATGCCGCCACCCGTCGGCAGTTTGGCCCGCATCTCGATCCTGCCGTAGAGGAAGGACTGCTTGCCCTTGGTCGTGACCTTGCCGGATGTGTAGCTGTTGCTGCCGTAGGTCTCGGCCTTCGTCGTGATGACGAGGTTGCCGCCGGACACGGCCACGTTCTGGGTCCGGTAGTATTCGAGCTCGTTGTTGCCCCAGCCGCAGAGGCTCGGGCACCCGTTGCCGACCGTCGGCGTCCAGTTGGCCGTGTTGAGGGTGGTGCCGTCGAATTCGTCGGACCAGACAAGCGCGTAGGACGCGCCGGCCGGCGTCGCGGTCGTCAGACCGGCAAGGGCCGCGGCGACGAACGCCGCCAGGACCAGGATCGAGCTGTTCTTCCGGTTCTTCACCTGGGAATCCTCCGGTCTGCGACGGGCGATCGAGACTGGGCAATCCCGACGGGTCCCCGGAGGCGGGGGCCCGTCAGATCTGCCGGATGTTCCTCTCCATGATACACTAAGTTCGGTCAGCGAACAAAGTCCAAAACATCAAATGTTGCATAAATTCGGTGGAGGCCCGTGCTACCGCAGGACCTCCGCCAGGAACTCCTTCATGGCCCCCCACGACCGACGGTCCGCCGCCTCCTGGTACGCCGCCCCGCGCGAAGGGTCGCTGCCCGCACCCTTCTGGGTGAAAGCGTGCACGGCGCCCGCATAGGCGATGAACTGGTAGTCGACGCCGGCCGCCTCCATCTCCGCCATGAACCCGGTCACCGCTTCGGGCTTCACGTAGGGATCGACCGCGCCGTGGCAGACCAGCACCTTCGCCTTCACGGCGTCCCTGGCCGCCGGCAGCGGCGTGTCCAGGCTGCCGTGGAAACTGACCACGCCGCGCAGATCGGCGCCCGACCGCGCCAGTTCGAGCACCGTGCCACCGCCGAAGCAGTAGCCGATGGCCGCCGTGCGCGCGGCATCGACCCCGGGCTGCTTCTTCAGCGCCTCCAGTCCGGCCGCCGCGCGGGCGCGCAGCAGGGCGCGGTCGGCGTAGTACTTGCCGGCTTCCTTCGCGGCGCCGGCAGTGTCGGTCGGGCGCACACCCTGTCCGTAGATGTCGGCGGCCAGCGCCACGTAGCCCAGTTCGGCGAGCATGCGGGCGCGCATCATCTCGTTCTCGGTCAGCCCCATCCACTGGTGCACGACCAGCACGCCGGGGCGCGCGCCGGTCACAGCGTCGTCCCAGGCCAGATAGCCTTCGAGCAGCTGGCCGTCCTGCTCCCAGGTGACGGTTTTCGTCTGGATGGCGGCGGCGGCCGAAGTGGCGCCGCAGAACAGGGCGGCCGTCACCATGATGGTGGCCAGGCCGGCCCTGGTGAAGTGGCTCAGCATGCGGATCCTCCCGAAAAAAAGGCGATTCTGTGCAACAAACGGGCGCCCCCGGCTGGCCCCGCGCCGGTGAACATGTATAATGGTGTCCGCGATCCCCCGCGAACGCTCTCGGAAGGAACCGGAATGAACGCTGGCCGCCCCTCCCGGCCGCTGCTTTCCCGACCTGGACATCGACACCGCCCGACGACGGCCCAGCCCACGGCGTTTCTCGTGGTCCTGCTGCTTGCGGCCGCCACCCTCCCGGCCGACGGGGCCGTGGATGCCGCGGACCGGCTGACCATCCCCGACGACGCCGCCCGCCTGATTCCGCCCGGTTCGGCGCTGGTGGTGGCCGTCGCCTCGCTGGAGGCCGCCGAGGCCGAATGGCAGGGTCTGGCCGCGGCGTTCGGCAGCAGTGCGGCGGACAGGGACTTCTCGCTGCTGTCGGCGTTCGGCGACGGCCTGCCCGGTTTCGCCGCCGTGGTCCGTCACGACCAGCCGCTGCTGGTGGCCGTCGGCCTGACCGGCCTGGTCCTGGGCGGTGGACCGGACCTGACCTTCGTCTTTCCGTTCCAGGGCGACCTGACGCAGCTGTGGTTCCAGGGCCCGGGCAGTCCTTTCGTCAATCTGCAGCAGAGCGGCGGCTACGCGGCGCTGTCCAGTTCGGCGACGCTGCGCCCGCTGGCCCGGCCCACGGACGTGCCCCTGCCGGCGGGTCTCGTGTCGGCCACCGCGGATCTGGGCCTGACGCTGAAGCTGGGCCTGCCCCTGCTCGAATCCGGCATGGCCGAATTGACCGTCGCCAAGCCCGACAGCACCGGCGCGCTGCAGCCGCCGCTCATCGACCCGCAGGATCTGCCGGCGATCAACGCCTCGCTGCGCACCGTGGCCGCCAGCGTGACCCGGCTGGACCTGGCCATCCGCCGCGACGGCGAACGCTACGTGACACTGAACCGCGTGCACCTGGTACCGGGCTCGCCGCTGTCGCCCGGTCCGCAGCCCTCGTTCCCCGAAGCCTCGCAGCTGACCGCGCTGCTGCCGCCGGGCGCCGACCTGGTGCAGGTCGCGGCCATGGACCTGACCCGGCCGTTCGCCGTCTTCGAAGCGCTGTACCTGTCCGACATGCGCCGCACCGCCGCGCAACTGAAACCGGACGCCGCACGTGCCTATGTCGCCTGGTACGCGGACTATCTGGGCCTGGTGCCGCTGACGGCGCAGCCGGTGGCCGCCACGCTGCGCGTGACCGACGACGGCGCCGTGGTCCACGCCGTGATGAAGACACGCGACGGGAAGGACGCCTTCGCGCGCGTGACCGGCTTGCTGGACCGCCTCTCGGCACTGCCGGTGCCGCTGCGGCTGGAGCCGCTCGAGGAAGAAAAGTTCGAGGGCGCCGACGTTCGCGCCTACCGCGTGGTGCTGAACGCGCGGTCGCTGCTGGCGCCGATGCCCGGCGCCGCGGCCGGCACGCCGCAGGCTGCCCAGGTGCAGCAGGTGGCCCAGGTGGCCGACCTGTTCGGCCGGCTGATCCCCGAAATCAGGCTGGCGCGCGCCGGCCGTTACCTGCTGGCCAGTGCCGACCGGGACCGTGAAGCCATGGCCGGGATGATCCGGGCCTGTGGTGACGAGGATGAACGCGGCGCCGTCGACCCGCGCCCCTACGACGCGGCGGCCCGCGGCGACGGCCACGTGCAGGAAGTGATCGCCGGCGACCTGACCGCCATGTGGCGCTGGTTCGCCGGTCTGGCCGGCAATGTGGAAGGCGCGCCGTCGATGCCGGCGCTGGCCGGGCTGGAGCCGCTGCCCTGCCACATGACGATGTCCGCCTGGGATGGCGGTTTCAGCGGCACCTTCTCGGTGCGCCGGGACGATCTGTTGATGCTGGCGCGCGCTTTGTCGGCGCAGGCGGGCCAGGCGCCCGCGCCGCGCTAGCTTCCCGAGTCCGGAAAATGAACAAGGGAGCGGCCGCGATGGCCGCCCCCTTTTGTTTCCCCACGCGAAACGCTGCCGGGATCTAGGCCGCGCCCCCGGGCGCCGCCACCGTGCGGCTCTTCAGTTCGCGGTCCATCAGGAACAGACCCGCGCCGTCGCCGCCGACCATCTTCAGCTTGTTGACGATGTCGTCGACGTTCGCCTCTTCCTCGACCTGCTCGGTGACGTACCACTGCATCAGGTTGTTGGTGGCGTGGTCCTTCTCGGACTGCGCGAGGTCGGCCAGCTTGGTGATGTTGGCGGTCATCAGCTTCTCGTGTGCCAGCGCGGCTTCGAACGCGGCCTGCGGGCTGGGCCAGTCCTTCGGCGGCGCCTGGACGGCGGCCAGCACGACGCGGCCGCCGCGGCTGATGACGTAGTCGAAGATCTTCAGGGCGTGCTCGTGCTCTTCGGCCGCCTGCAGGCGCATCCAGTGCGCGCAGCCGTCCAGGTGATTGTCCTCGAAATAGGCCACCATCGCCTGGTAGATGTAGCTGGAGTAATACTCTTCGTTGATCTGCTGGTTCAGAGCCGCCAGGAGGTTGGGTTTCAACATGGACGGGCCTCCGCAGGGAACTGGGGGTCGGAAACGTCTTCGTCGCTTGCCGGAAAGATAGCAGGCGGACCCGCCCCGGGCCAGCCCCCTTCGCGGCCAGCCTGAGGATTGGCGATCGGGTCGGCGCCTGCTATCATGTCCCCGTTCCAGCCGCAAGGCGATGCCGGGAGCCCACATGACGCCCGGCCCGGAAGGCCCCCGTCACGGATGCCCGCCGCTGTGCCCGAGGCCCCGCCGCGCCCGCCCTGTCCCGGGACCGGACGCCGGGGCTGCGCCACGCAAAGGACCGCGAATGCCGAGAAAACCCGTCGCGAAATTCTCCGTCGACCACCTGCAGGTGCTCGATGAAAAAGGTGTGGTCGACGCCAAGCTCGACCCCAATCTGCCCGACGAACGCCTGCTCGAGATGTACCGCTGGATGCGCCTGGCCCGCGAGCTGGACGAGCGCATGCTGAAGCTGCAGCGCCAGGGCCGGCTGGGCACCTTCCCGCCCAACACCGGGCACGAAGCGGTCAGCGTGCCGGTGGCCATGGCCATGGGCCCGAAGGACTGGTTCGTGGGCGCCTTCCGCGAAACCGGCGGCCGGCTGGTGCGGGGCGAGCCGCTGACCTCGCCGCTCTACTACTACAACGGCTGGGAAGAGGGCAACATCCTGCCCGACCCCGCCCTGCGCCTGACCCCGATCAGCGTCGTGATCGGCTGCCAGGTTCCGCACGCGGTCGGCCTGGCCTTCGCCAGCCGCTACCTCAAAGAGGACGCGGTGGCGGTCTGCTTCATTGGCGACGGCGGCACCAGCGAAGGCGACTTCCACGAAGGCCTGAACTTCGCCGCAGTCTGGAAGGCGCCGGTCGTCACGATCGTCCAGAACAACCAGTGGGCCATCTCCATCCCCCGTTCGGCCCAGTCGGCCAGCCAGACGATGGCGCAGAAGGGCGTGGCCTTCGGCATGCCCTGCCTGCAGGTCGACGGCAACGACCCGCTGGCGATGTGGGTGGCGATCAACGAGGCGCTCGACCACGCACGCTCGGGCAAGGGCCCCACCCTGATCGAGGCGGTCACCTACCGCCTGATGATGCACACCACCGCCGACGACCCGAAGAAGTACCGCGACGAGGCCGAAGAGAAGTGCGCCTGGGAGAAGGAGCCGCTGATCCGCTTCCGCGCCTACCTGGGCGCGCGCGGTCTGTGGGACGACGCGAAGGAGGCCGCGCTGGCGGCCGCGGTGAAGGACCAGGTCGAGCAGGCCGTGCGCACGTTCGAGACGCCCAACGACTGGGCCGACGACACCGCCTTCGACCACGTCTACGGCACCGACCACCCGCACCTGCACGAGCAGCGCGCCGAGTTCCTGGCCAACGTGCGCTTCGACGGCGGCAAGGAGGCCGACCATGGCTAAGCTCACGATGGTGCAGGCCATCAACCTGGCCTTGGCGCAGGAGATGGAGCAGGACCCGACCGTGCTGGTGCTGGGCGAGGACATCGGCCGCGACGGCGGCGTGTTCCGCGTGACCGACGGCCTGCTCGAGAAGTTCGGCAGTGAGCGCGTGCTGGACACGCCGCTGGCCGAGAGCGCCATCCTGGGCACGTCCATCGGCATGGCCATGGCCGGACTGCGGCCGGTCTGCGAGATGCAGTTCTGCGGCTTCAGCTACCTGATGATGGGCCAGTTCGAGGCGCACGCCACGCGCATGCGCGCCCGCACGCACGGGCAGATCACCCTGCCGCTGGTGGTGCGCATGCCCTACGGCGGCGGCGTCCGCGCGCTGGAACACCACAGCGAGAGCCGCGAGGCGATGTGGGCCCACCTGCCGGGCGCGAAGGTCGTGCTGCCGAGCGGGCCGCGCAACGCGCGCGCGCTGCTGGCGGCGGCCATCCGCGACCCGGATCCGGTCGTGTTCATGGAGCCCAAGCATTCGTACCGCGCCTTCCGCGAAGAGGTGCCGGACGAGCCCGAGACGATGCCCATCGGCAAGGCCCAGGTCGTGCAGCCGGGCACCGATCTGACGCTGGTCTCGTGGGGCGCGATGATGCGCCCGACGCTGAAGGCCGCGGCCGAGGTGGCGGAGAAACGCGGCGCCAGCCTCGAGATCATCGACATGCTGACCATCGCCCCGCTGGACGCCCACACGGTGACCGAGTCGGTGCGCCGCACCGGACGCTGCGTCGTCGTGCAGGAAGCCGCGCGCAGCTTCGGGCCCAGCAGCGAGATCACCGCCCTGATCAACGACAAGGTGTTCCTGCACCTGGAGGCCCCGGTGGCGCGCGTGACGGGCTACGATGTCGTCACGCCGTACTTCGGGCGCGAGAAGCACTACATCCCGAGCGCCGGCCGCGTGGCGCGGGCGATCGAACAGACGCTGGATTTCTGATAGCTGAGGGGGAGGCTGCCTTGTTCGAGTTCAAGCTGCCGGACCTGGGCGAAGGCATCGCCGAGGGCGAGATCCTCAAGTGGCACGTGACCGAGGGCGGCGACGTCGTCGAGGACGCGCCGCTGGTCGATGTCGAGACCGACAAGGCCGCGGTCACCATCCCCTCGCCCCGCGGCGGGCGCGTGGCGAACCTGCGCGGCAAGGTCGGCGACACGGTCAATGTGGGTGACGTGATCATCGTCATCGACGACGGCGCGAAGGCGGCGGCGGTTGCGCCGGCGCAAGTAGCCTCGGCGCCCGCACCCGCCGCGGCACAGGCAGCGCCCGCGCCCGCGGTTGCGCCGGCGCAAGTGGCGCCTGTGGCGCAGGCGGTTCAAGCGCCCGCGCCCGCCGGCCCGCGCCGCCCCGTCCCGGCGGCGCCCGCCACGCGCCGCCTGGCCCGCGAACTGAAGGTCGACATCAATCTGGTGCCGCCCACCGGCCCGGCCGGCCGCGTCACGCCCGAGGACGTGCACCGCTTCGCCGCCGGCGGCGCCGCGGCGCCCGCGCCGGTGCCGGCCGCCGTCCCGGTGAAGCACGCCCCCACGCCGTCCGAGCATGTCGCCGCGCGCGCCGTGCGCGACGACACCGCTTTCGCCGAATTCGCGGCCCACGCCTCGGCCACCATCCCGTTCCTGGAACTGGAACCGCTGCCGGACTTCAGCCACGAGGGCCCGGTGCATGTCGAGGCGCTGCGCTCGATCCGCCGCAAGGTGGCGCGCAAGATGGTCACCAGCATGACGCTGATCCCGCACGTGGCGCACATGGACGACGCCGACGTGACCGAACTGGAGAACTTCCGCCTGCGCGAGCGCGACCGGCGGCAGGGCGCCGCCGGCGGCAAGCTGACGCTGATGGCCTTCGTCATCAAGGCCGTGACCGCGGGCCTGCGCGCCACGCCGGCGTTCAACGCCAGCCTGGACCCGTTCCGCGAAGAGATCATCTACAAGAAGTACTACAACATCGGCTTCGCGGCGGACACCGGCCGCGGGCTGGTGGTGCCGGTGATCCACGGCACGGACAACAAGAGCATCGTCCAGATTTCCGACCTGATCGCCGACAAGGCCGCCCGCGCGCGCGCGGGCACGCTGCCGCCCGATGAGATGCGGGGAGGCACGTTCACGATCACCAACGTCGGGCCGCTGGGCGGCACGGCGCTGCTGGCGACGATCAACTACCCGGAAGTGGCGATCCTCGGCATGGGCCGCGTGCAGGAGAAGCCGGTGGTGCGCGACGGGCAGATCGTCATCCGCAAGATCCTGCCGCTGACCCTGGCCTTCGACCACCGCGTGGCCGATGGCGCCGACGCCGCCCGCTTCGTGGGCGAACTGGCCCGCCAGTTGTCCGATCCCAACCTGCTGCTGCTCGAGACGTGAGCCCGCAAGGAGACCGCCGATGGTGATGGGAAGCCTGCGCGAAGAGACCGACGTCGTCGTCATCGGCAGCGGCCCGGGCGGCTATGTCGCGGCGCTGCGCCTGGCCGACCTGGGCAAGAACGTGCTCCTGGTCGAAAGCCGCGAACGCCCGGGCGGCACCTGCCTGCTCGAGGGGTGCATCCCCTCCAAGGCGCTGATCCACACCGTCGAGATCCAGGAAACCGCGCGGCGGGCCGCCGAGTTCGGCCTGCACTTCGACAACGTGCGCATCGACACGGCGGCGTTGCGGACCTGGACCGACGGCATCGTGCAGGGGCTCAGCGACGGCATCCGCGGGCTGCTCAAGCGGCGCGGCGTGACGGTGCTGCGCGGCCACGCACGGTTCACCTCCGCCACCAGCCTGTCGCTCGAAGGCGGCGAGGTCAGCGGTGTCGACTTCAAGCAGGCGGTCATCGCCACCGGTTCCAGCCTGAACCGGCTGCCGCCCGGCATCGTCCAGTCCGTGTGGTCGAGCGCCGACGCCCTGAAGCTGCCCAGCGTGCCGGAGAGCCTGCTGGTGGTGGGCGGCGGCTACATCGGCCTGGAGATGGGCCTGGTCTACCAGGGCCTGGGTTCGAAGGTGTCGGTGGTCGAGTTCTTCCCGCGCCTGCTGATGGGCGCCGACTTCGACCTGGTCGAGGTCATGGTCAAGCAGGTCACCGAGCGGCTGGAAGAGATCATGGTCGACTCGAAGGTTCTGTCGATCACCGAGGCGGCCGGCGGCGGCTTCGACGTGTCGATCGAGCACGCCGGACAGACGCTGAAGAAGCACTACGCGCAGGTGCTGGTGGCCATCGGCCGGCGGCCGAACACCGACGACATCGGGCTGCAGAACACGCGCGTGAAGACCGACGACAAGGGCTTCATCCTGACGGGCCCGGACTGCCGCACCGACGAGCCGAACATCTTCGCCATCGGCGACGCGGCCACAGGGCCCATGCTGGCGCACAAGGCCAGCCGCGAGGGCAAGGTCGCGGCCGAGGTCATCGCCCACGGCAACGCCTCGTTCGACAACCGCGCCATCCCGGCGGTCGTCTTCACCGATCCCGAGATCGCCTGGACCGGCCTGACCGAGCGCGAGGCCGAAGAGCAGGGTCTCAAGGTGAACATCGGCCGCTTCCCGCTGTCGGCGCTGGGCCGCGCCCGCACGCTGGGCCGCACCGACGGCCTGGTGAAGGTCATCGCCGAGCCTGATTCGGGACTGATCCTGGGCGTGGGCATCGTCGGGCCGATGGCCAGCGAGCTGATCGCCGAGGCGACCCTGGCCGTCGAGATGGGCGCCACGCTGGAGGACATCATGGTCACCATCCACCCGCACCCGACGCTGTCCGAAGCGTTCATGGAAGCGGCCGAGGTGGCTGCCGGCGAGGCGGTGCACATCAACCCGCCGCGCAAGGTGCGTTAGGCCGTGGCCGACCTGCTGACCTACGACCAGGAGGACGATCTGGTCGCCGAAGCGCGCGCCACCGGGCGCGCGCTTTGCCGCGTGTACCGGCCAGCCCGCATCGCGGTGGTGGTGGGCCGGGGCGGCGACCCGGCGCGCGAGCTGCGCCTGGAGGCCATCGCCGCCGACAGTGCGCCGGTGTACCGGCGGCCCGGCGGCGGCGGCGCCGTGGTGCTGGATCCGGGCAACCTGGTCGTGGCCCTGGCCCTGCCCATGCCCGGTCTGGGCAACATCACCGGCGCGTTCCGCCTGGCCAGCGATCTGGTGATCGACGCCCTGGCCGGCTGCGGCGTGGCCGGGGTCGCGCAGCGGGGCGTCTCGGACCTGGCTCTGGGCGACCGCAAACTGGGCGGCTCGTGCCTGCACCGCCAGCGCGGGATGGTCCACTACAGCACCACCGTGCTGGTGGAACCGGACCTGACGCTGCTGGACCGCTACCTGCAACACCCCCCGCGCGAGCCGGATTACCGGGCGGGCCGGCCGCACGGCGCGTTCGTCACCACCCTGCGCCTGGCCGGCTGCCGGACCGGCCTGGACGATCTGGCGTCGGCGCTGGCGGCCCATCTGGGGAGCCGGCTCCCCGGATCGCAGTCTTGATCTTATTGTGCAATTTCATCCGAATGTTGGTTTTCCTCACCCGCCGCAACTGTTACCATGACGAGGATCGGGAGATTCCGTCTGGTCGCCGGTTCGGCTGCCCGATCCTCCCGCCGCACCGACGCATCGACTTTCTGGGGGAAAGACCTTGGAACACGCCGCCACACCGCTCCACATGCACCGGCTGCTGATCGTCGACGATCA
>JAIFKS010000139.1:0-35294 GCA_020049465.1 bacterium
CTGAAGGACAAGCAGGTGGGCTTCGTCCGCAAGAAGCACTCCGACGAAGTGGCCGCCGAGGTCGACAAGAGCCTGCAGCAGTTCATCAAGAAGGTGCTCGGACGCTCGGTCTCGACCGTCCGCAACGCCGAGACCCGCGAAGAGCGCCAGCGCCATCTCGAGACGCTGCGCCACCTGTTCTCCACGGACGACCGCGACGCCGACTGATCCGATCCGACCTTGACTCAGGGTGAGGCCGCCTGCAATCGCGACCACAGCTCGCGCGCGCCGCCGTGTTCGGGATCGAGCTTCAGCGCCTGCGCACAGCGGGCCCGCGCCTCGGCGACATCGCCCTGCAGCCAGGCCACCGCCGCCAGATTGTACTGCAGCGGGGCCGAGGCGGGCGCCCGCGCCGCCGCCGCCAGCAGCGCCTCGCGCGCCTCGGGCAGGCGCCCCTGCCCGCCCAGCAGCGCCCCCAGGTTCAGCGAAGCTTCGACGCGGCCCGGATCCAGCCGCAATGTCTGTCGATAGTGCTTTTCCGCCTCGGCGGCGCGTCCCAGCTTCCCGCAGACATTGCCCGCGTTGTAATGGGTCTCGCTGCGGGGCTTGATGGCCAGCGCCGCCTGCAGGTGGCGCAGCGCCTCTTCCGATCGGCCGGCATCGTCCAGAAGCACGCCCAGATTCAGGTGCGCGACGTCGTTGTCCGTGGTCACGTCCAGCGCGTGCCGCCACAGCGCGGTGGGTTCGCGCCACAGCGTTGCCTGTCCACGTGCCGTCCAGGCGCCCGCTCCCGTCAGCAGCATTGCCGTGACCAGCGCCAGCCGGCGCCCACGGCCGGAGGCGGCGTTCCAGACCGTTCCCAGGACCCCGATGAAGACGCCGATGCCGGCGGCATAGGCGTAGCGGTCGCCCATCGGAAGCTGACCGCCCTGCACCAGGCCGAGCGACGGCAGCAGGCAGAGCAGGAACCAGCCCCAGCCGAAGGCCGCCAGCGGCGCGCGCCGACGCCAGCGCCAGGCGGCGAACGTCAGCGCCGCCAGCGCCAGGGCGGCCAGTGCGGCGACGACCGGAACCACCCGCAGGTCGGCCTCGGGATAGCGGACGGCCAGGTCGTGCGGCCAGGCCAACTTGCCCAGATAGCGAAACACGCCGGTCGCGGCGGCGGCCAGGCGTTCGCCGATCGGCGTGGCGACCGGGGCCCCGAAGGCTTCGTCCCGTGCCAGGCGCCAGGTCGCCAGCGACACCGCGGCCGACGCCGCGAGCCACGGCGCGGCAGCCACGAGTTCGCGGCGGGCCGTCGGCGGTGTCCCGCCTTCCCGCGCACTGCGGCGCCCGAGTCCGGTCAGCGCCAGCAGCAGCGGCGCCGTCACCGCCGCCGGCTTGGCCAGCATCGCCAGCACGGCCAGCGGTCCGCCGACGATCTGCCGCCGTCGTGGTGAAGCACCCAGCCAGGCCAGCGCCGCACCCAGCAGGAACGCGGTCATCAGCAGGTCCTTGCGCGCGGTCACCCAGGCCACGGCCTCGACGTTCAGGGGATGCGCGCCGAACAGGGCGGCAGCCAGCAGGGCGGGCGGATCCGCCAGGCCGAGCCGGCGAGCCAGCGCGAACACCAGCACCACGTTCAGCAGGTGCAGCAGCAGGTTCGTGCGGTGGAACCCCGCCGGGCCGGGGCCGAAGAGCGTGGCGTCGAGCTGGAACGACAGCCAGGTCGCCGGGATCCACACGCCGGCATGGCCGGTGGTCAGCGCCCAGCCCGCCGCCGCCGCACCAAGGCCTTCGGTGACGCGCGGATTGTCGCGCACGTAGAGGTCGTCGTCGAAGTTGACGAATTCGTACCGACCCACGTCGTGGTAGACGAGCAGGCACAGCAGCAGTGGCAGCAGCACCGGCAACCACCGGCGCGCGGATTCCCGCGGGGATGTCTTCATCGGGGGATTATCGGAGGCGGGCGGCGTCACCGTCAAGCGGCGTGGCGCGAGCGCCGCCCAGTCGCCCTGCGAAAGGCAGGATTCAGTCCCAGATGCCCAGTTCGGCCCGTGCGTCCTCGCTGGCGTCCACGCGCGGATCCCAGGGCGGCGACCAGACCAGATCCACGCCGCAGAACTTCACCCCGGGCATGCGCAACACGGCGTCGCGCGCGGCCGACATGATCTGCGGGCCCATCGGGCACATCGGGCTGGTCAGCGTCAGGCTCAGGGTCACCTGGTTCTCGTCGTCCACCTCGACCTCGCGCAGCAGGCCCAGATCGACGATGCTCAGGTTCAGTTCGGGGTCCTTGACCGGACGTACCGCTTCGATGACGGCCGCCTGCGTGATCTCGCTCATGTTCAAACCTCCGTGGTCGCGGGTGCGGCCGCGGCGCCGCCGTCGCGGGCATCCAGAGCCGAGAGCAGGGTGATCCAGGGGAGCAGGGCGCACTTGACGCGCGCCGGGAACTTGCGGACGCCCGTCAGCACTTCCAGGTCGCCGGGCTCCAGGGCGTCGGGCAGCACGCCGTCGGGCGAATGCATGGCCACGCGGAACGCCTCGGCCAGTTCGCGCACCTGCGCCGGCGTCCGGCCGGGCACCAGTTCGGCCAGGATGGAGCCGCTGGCCGTCGCGATGGCGCAGCCGTGGCACTCCACGTGCGCGCCGGTGATGGCGCCGTTCTCACAGGCCAGTTCCAGGCACAATTCGTCGCCGCAGGAGGGGTTCTTGCCTTCGGCGCGCGCATCGGCCGGCCGGGGCAGGGGCGCGTGCCCCCGCGGCCGGCGGTGGTGGTCCAGGATCACTTCACGGTACAGATCATCCATGCTGCCGTTCATGCGCCGAACACGCTCCTGGCGTAGCCGATGCCCTCGATCAACGCATCGATGTCCTCGTGCGCGTTGTACATGCCGAACGAGGCGCGGCTGGTCGCCACGACGCCCAGGCGGCGGTGCAGCGGCTGCGCGCAATGGTGTCCGGCACGCACGGCGATGCCGACCGAGTCCAGCAGCTGCGCCATGTCGTGCGGGTGCACCATCGGATCATGGAAGCTGACCAGGCCGCCGCGCCGTTCGGCCTCGGCCGGCCCGTAGATGGTCACGCCGCCCAGGCCGCGCAGTCGCTCCAGGGCGTAGGCCGTCAGCGAGATCTCGTGCTGCCGCAAACGCTGCAGCGTGGCCTCGTCGATCGTGTCGAGAGCCGCCGGGAAGGCCGCGGCGGCCCCGACGTTCGGCGTGCCGGCTTCGAAGCGGTGCGGGATCGGCGCCCAGGTCGCCGCCTCCATCGTCACGCTGTCGATCATCTCGCCGCCGACCTCGACCGGCTCCAGACGCTCCAGCGCGTCGGCCCCGCCGACCAGGAAGCCCAGACCCATGGGACCGTACGCCTTGTGCGCCGAAAAGGCTAGGAAGTCCGCGCCCAGTTCCTCGAACGTGAACGGCAGGTGCCCCACCGACTGCGCGGCGTCGACCACGACCAGCGCGCCGCGCCGGCGCGCGGCCGCCGCGATCTCGGCCACCGGGTTGATCGTCCCCAGCACGTTCGACACGTGCGTCAGCGCCACCACCCGGGTGCGCGCGGTCAACAGCGAAGGCAGCCGCGCCAGGTCCAGTTCGCCGCCGGCGGTGATGGGCAGGGGCCGCACCACCAGCCCTTCCCGCTTCGCGAGCTGCAGCCAGGGCACCAGATTCGCGTGGTGCTCCATCTCGGTCACGATGATCTCGTCGCCGGGCTTCAGCGTCGGCGCCAGTCCGCCCGCCACCAGGTTCAGCGACGAGGTGGCGCCGCGGGTGATGACCACGCGGTCGCCCGGAACGCCCAGGAACCGGCCCACCCGCGTCCGGCAGCCCTCGTACAGGTCGGTCGCCTCGACGCCCAGGGTGTGCATGCCGCGGTGCACGTTCGCGTTGTGCTCACGGTAGTAGCGGGCCTCGGCCGCGATCACCGCGCCGGGCTTCTGCGTCGTGGCGGCGCTGTCCAGATAGACCAGCGGCCGCCCGTTGATGCGGCGCTCCAGCAGCGGGAAACGCTCGGAGTAGATGCGTCCGCAGCGGGAGCAGTCGCCGGCCTGCCCGTCGCACGGCTCGACGCCGGCCGGGGCCTTCAGGAAATCCTCGCGCGTCATGCCGATCCTTCCCGGATCGCCGCCAGTCTGGGGCCGACGAAGGCCTCGGCCATCGTCCGCACGTCGTCGGGCAGCTTCGCCATGGTGTTCTCCAGGAAACCGCCCACGACCAGGCTCACCGCCTCGCCGTGTTCGAGCCCGCGGCTGGCCAGGTAGAACAGCTGCTCGGGGTCCACCGGCGCGATGGTCGCGCCATGGCTGCAGCTGACTTCCTGGTTGTGGATCTCGAGCTCGGGGATCGCGTCCGCCCGCGCCCGGTCCGACAGCAGCAGGTTCCGGTTCTCCTGGTACGCCTCGCAGTGGTGCGCCTGGTCCTCGATCCGGATCAGCCCGGTGTAGGTGGAGCGCGCGTGCTCGGCGGCCACGGCCTTGAAATCGATGCGGCTGCTCGTGTGCTCGGCCAGATGGCGATGGGTGGTGTGCACGTCGCCATGCTGCTTGCCGGTCACCAGCGTCACGCCCACAATCTCGCTGCGGGAGCCCTTGCCGGCCAGGTCGGTCCGCACCTCCAGCTTCGCCTCGTCGCCGCCGAACACGCCGAACACGGTCAGCACGTCGGCGTCGGCGCCGGCCTTCGTCGACACCGACAGGTGCCCGTTGGTGCCCTGGCCCCAGACCTGGACGATGGCGTGGCGCACGCGCGAGCCGTCGCCGACGGTGATCGCGGTATGCCCCGTGACGCGGGTCTCCGGACCGCCGTCCAGATGCTGCTCGACCAGCATCGCCTCGGCGTTCCTGCCGACCACGAGCCGCAGGCGCGGCAGCGAAGCCGCGGCCGAGGCGTGCACACGCACATGGATCGGTCCCGGCAACCGCGCGCCGTCGGCCACGGCCAGGCCGATGCCGGTGTTCCAGGCCGCTTCGTTCAGCGCCGCGAACAGTTCATCGGCCGCCAGCGCCGGCGATCCGGCGGTCTCGCCGGCCGAAACGACGGTCAGCTGTCCCGCCGGCAGATCGTCGCTCAGGGCCACCACCGGCGGCAGCCCGGGCCACAGGTCGATGGTCGCCGCCGCGCCGGCCACCGAGGGCGCCAGGGTGTGGCTGACGTCGCCCGGAGCGCCGGTGACGGCCGTCAGGTTCATGGGCAGAAGCCGGGCCGGATCCGTGAAGCGCCACAGGTGCCGCACGCGGCTGGGCGTTTCGGCCGCCTCGTAGCGGACCTGGGCCGCCAGACGGCGGGTGAGTCCGCCGCTCTCGTCGCCGGCAGCGGCCGCCAGGGCCGCCAGCAGGGTTTCGTCCAGCGCCGGCCGTGCCGGCGCCATCGCGGGTGCGGTCGTCTCAGCCAACGGAACCCTCCATTTCCAGCTCGATCAGCCGGTTCAATTCGACCGCGTACTCCATCGGCAGTTCCTTCACGAAGGGCTCGATGAAGCCGTTGACGATCATCAGGCGCGCCTTGTCCGGGTCCAGGCCGCGGCTCTGCAGGTAGAAGAGCTGCTCCTCGCCCACCTTCGAGACGCGGGCCTCGTGCTCCACCCGGACATCCGACTCGGCCACGTCCATGGTCGGGTAGGTGTCGGAAATCGCGTTCTCGCCGATCAGCAGCGCGTCGCACTCGACGCTGGTCTTGCAGCCGGTCGCGCCGCGGTTGACGCGCACCAGGCCGCGGTAGCTGCTGCGGCCGTCGTCCTTGCTGATCGACTTGCTGATGATGCGGCTGGTCGTGTTCGGCGCCGCGTGCGTCATCTTGGCGCCCGCGTCCTGGTGCTGACCGTGGCCGGCGAAGGCGATCGACAGCACTTCGCCGTGCGCGCGCTCGCCCTTCAGGACGATGGCCGGGTACTTCATGGTCAGCTTCGAGCCCAGGTTGCCGTCGACCCACTCGACCACCGAGTCGGTGTAGGCGTGGGCGCGCTTGGTCACCAGGTTGTAGACGTTGACCGACCAGTTCTGGATCGTCGTGTAGCGGATGTGCGCCCGGTCCATCGCCACCAGTTCGACCACGGCCGAGTGCAGCGAATCGGACGAGTACGTGGGCGCCGTGCAGCCTTCGATGTAATGCACCGAGCTGTCCTCGTCGGCGATGATCAGCGTGCGCTCGAACTGCCCCATGTTCTCGGCGTTGATGCGGAAATAGGCCTGCAGCGGGATGTCCACCTTCACGCCCTTCGGCACGTAGATGAACGAGCCGCCCGACCACACCGCGGTGTTCAGCGCGGAGAACTTGTTGTCGCCGGTCGGGATGATCTTGCCGAACCACTTGCGCACGATCTCGGGGTGCTCGCGCAGCGCCGAGTCCATGTCCATGAAGATGACGCCCAGCTTGGTCAGGTCCTCGCGGATCGAGTGGTAGACGACTTCCGACTCGTACTGCGCGGTGACGCCGGCCAGGAACTTGCGCTCGGCCTCGGGAATGCCCAGGCGATCGAACGTCTTCTTGATCTGGTCCGGAACGTCGTTCCAGTCGGTCGCCTGCTCGCCTTTGGGCTTGATGTAGTAGTGGATGTTCTCAAAGTCGATCGAGTCCAGCGACTCGTTGTCGCCCCAGCGCGGCATCGGCTTGGCGCGGAACGTGTCCAGCGCCGCGTGGCGGACCGCGCGCATCCAGTCCGGCTCGTTCTTCTTCCGCGAGATCATCTCGACCACTTCGTGGTTCAGGCCCTTGGGAGCCTTTAGGAAGTAGTCCTCCGGATCGTGGAAGCCGTAACGCGCCGTGTAGTCGTCATTGATCGCGGTCAGCTGGCCACGCGTTGTATTGGTGGTCGTAGTCTCGCTCATGTGCGGCTCCCTTCGGCAACGGCGGCCTCGTCGGTCAGCCAGTCGTAGCCGCGCTCCTCGAGCGCGGTCACCAGTTCCATGCCGCCGGTGCGCACCAGGCGGCCGCTCATGAACACGTGCACGACATCGGGCTGCACATGGTTGAGGATGCGCTGGTAGTGCGTCACCAGCAGCAGCCCGTTGTCCGGCCCGCTGGCCTGGTTGATGCCGTCGGAAACGACCTTCAGGGCGTCGATGTCCAGGCCCGAGTCGGTCTCGTCCAGCAGGCTGAACGCCGGCTTGAGCAGCAGCATCTGCAGGATCTCGAGCTTCTTCTTCTCGCCACCGGAGAACCCGTCGTTCAGGTAGCGGGTGATGAACGAGGGGTCGATGCCCATCGTGGCGAACGCCTCGTTCAGTTCCTGGCGGAAGGCGCGCACCGGGATCTCGGTCCCGCGGCGGGCGGCCAGCGAGGCGCGCAGGAAGTTGGCGACCGTCACGCCGGGCACCGCCACCGGGTACTGGAAGCTGAGGAACATGCCGCGCCGCGCGCGCTCGTGCGGTTCGAGCGCGTCGACGCGCTCGCCGTTCAGCCAGATCTCGCCCTCGACCCGGTAGCTCGGGTGCCCCATCAGGGCGGCGGCCAGCGTCGACTTGCCCGAGCCGTTCGGTCCCATCAGGGCGTGCTTCTGTCCGCGCTGAACGGTCAGGTCGACCCCGCGGACGATTTCCTTCTCCTGGTCGCCGTCCTTCACGAAGACGTGCAGGTTGCGGCAGGCGAACACGTTGGCCGGGTTGGCGGGATTCAGCAGCGCATCGGACATGGAAGACCCTTTGGTTGAGGGGACGCTTGGTTTTGTCTTCACAAAAGATAGAATCTTTACCGTCTTTGTCAAGTATGCAAACACCGGCGCCCGTGCCGTGCCCGGGGGTGGCGCGGCGAACCGCCTCCGAACATCCATGTTGTTGTCTTTATGCAAATTAACGAGATACTGACGACATCCCCTTCCGATTCCGGGGGCGTGACCGTAACCTGGAACAGCCATGCGGGCAGCCGGGCCGAGCCACGCAGCACCTGGAGACCACATTGACGGAAATCGCTGGACCCTCCCGGCCGACGCCGTACCGGCAGATCCCGGACTCGTTCGCCGGCACGCTGGCCCGCAACGGCCTCGAGCTGCGCCGCGCGGAGACCACGACGCTCCAGGTGAACGTGGGCTTCCTGTGCGACCAGTCCTGCCGGCACTGCCATGTCAGCGCCGGGCCCGGCCGCACCGAGGTCATGTCGCGCGGGACGATGGATGCCGTCGAGTCGTTCGCGCGGCAAGGCGCGTTCGCGGTCATCGACGTGACCGGCGGGGCGCCCGAACTGGTGCCGGGGATCGAGGGCTTTCTCGAGCGGCTGGCCCCGCTGGCGCCGCGCCTGCTCTTCCGCGCGAACCTCACCGCGCTGGCCGCGCGCCCCGACCTGGTCGACCTGTTCGTCCGTCTGCGCGTGGTGGTCATCGCCTCCTTCCCCGCTCTCGACGCGGATCCGGCCGATGCCCAGCGCGCGCCCGGCGTCTTCGAGGCAAGCCTCGCGACGCTCCGGGTGCTGAACGCCGCCGGTTACGGTCGGGTCGGCTCCGGCCTGGAACTCGATCTCGTCGCCAACCCGTCGGGAACCCTGCTGCCCCCGGACCAGTCGGCGGAGGAGGAGCGGTTCCATCGCGAACTGGCCGCCGTCCATGGCATCACCTTCAACCGGCTGTACACCCTTGCCAATGTGCCCCTGGGGCGCTTCCGTTCCTGGCTCGCGTCATCAGGCCATCTGGAAGACTATCTGCAACAGCTCGCCGGGAGCTTCAATCCCTGCGCGGTCGACGGGTTGATGTGCCGGAATCTGGTCTCGGTGGCGTGGGACGGCATGCTCTACGACTGCGATTTCAATCTGGCCCGCGGGCTCCCCCTGGGCGGCGTCCGCCGGCATGTCTCGGCGGTCAGCAGCGCGCCGCCGCCCGGTGCGCCCATCGCGACCGGCGACCACTGCTTCGCCTGCACGGCCGGATCGGGCTTCACCTGAACGGGAACGATCACGGCCTAGTTCAGGCCGCCGGAGAAGCGCCATGCGGGATCGTCCCGAAGAACGCCTGCTGCTGTTCGCCAGGTACCCCGTGCCGGGGAAGGCCAAGACGCGGCTGATCCCGGCGCTGGGACCCGAGGGCGCGGCGCGGCTGCATCGGCGCCTGGTCGAACACGCCGCCGGTGCCG
Organism: bacterium; assembly: GCA_020049465.1. GTDB lineage: Bacteria > Krumholzibacteriota > Krumholzibacteriia > LZORAL124-64-63 > LZORAL124-64-63 > CAINDZ01. Next base: position 9,017 of record JAIFKS010000139.1, read on the forward strand.
CGCGCGCGGCCGGCGCCGGTTGCGGAGCCGGCGTGACCGTGTGCTTCACCGGGGCGGCGCAGCGCGATTGCCGCGCCTGGCTCGGCTCCGATTTCGCATACGCGGCGCAGGTGTCCGGCGACCTCGGCGTCCGCCTTCGGCAGGCCCTGCGCTCCGCCTTCGGTGACCGGGCGCGGCGGGCCGTCATCTTCGGCGCCGATGTCCCCGGCCTCACGCCGGACATCCTGCGGCAGGCCCTCGGCGGCCTGCGCGACCACGACGTGGTCCTCGGCCCGGCGGCCGACGGCGGCTACTACCTGATCGGGTTGAAGCACGATCGCCCGGAGCTCTTCGCCGGCATCGACTGGGGAACGGACCGCGTCTGCGACCAGACCCGCGCCGCGATCGCGCGGCAGGGCCTGTCCGTCGCGGAGCTGCCGACGCTCGGTGATGTGGATCTTCCGGAGGATCTCGTCGCCTTGCGCGACGATCCCCGCTTCGCCGACCCCGAGCCCGGCCGGGCGCTGGTTTCGGTGATCATCCCGACGCTCGACGAGGCCGCCGCGCTCGGCCGGACCCTCGAACGCGTCGGGGCGGCCGAAGGCATCGAAGTCATCGTCGCCGACGGCGGCAGCCGCGACGCGACCTGCGCCATCGCCGCCCGCGCCGGCGCGACCGTGCTAGTGACCGCGGGCGGACGAGCCGCGCAGCAGAACCGCGGCGCCGCCGTCGCGAAGGGCCGCTACCTGCTGTTCCTCCACGCCGACACGCTGCCGCCCGCGGCGTACGCGGATCTCATCCGCCGCGCGCTGGACCGCCCCGCCACCGTGGCGGGAGCCTTCCGTTTCCGCCTGGACCAAGAAGGACTGATCGCGCGGCTGGCCGAGCCGGGCGCCAACCTCCGCTCCACGCTCTTCCGGTGGCCGTACGGCGACCAGGGCCTGTTCCTGGAGAAGCGCGTGTTCGACGAGCTCGGCGGCTTCGCGCCCCTGCCCATCATGGAAGACTACGAACTGGTGGGCCGCCTTCGCCGTCGCGGCGCGGTGGTGACACTGCGCGAGGCCGCAATCACTTCCGCGCGGCGCTGGCGGCAGGTGGGAATCCTGCGCGCCAGCCTGGGCAATCTGGCGATGGTCGCGGGCTTCCGCGCCGGCGTGTCGCCGGATCGCCTGGCCCGGTTCTACCGGGCCGCGCGCCACGGCGCCTGAAGGGCCGGGACGCGATCCCCGCTGAGGAAGTTCACCAAGACGACGAAAGAGAGGCGGGCCTCTGTTGAGGCCCGCCTCTCTCGCTGGACTAAGGTAGGACTACCGGGTCTCGCCCAGGTACTCGACCGGGAACTCGGTCGGCGGCAGCTCGTCGGCATCCGTGCCGCCCATCAGCGCGTCGAGGCTGTCCTTGTCGAAGCTGCCCGCCTTGGTGCTGATGGAGAAGCCGCGCGGGATCAGCACGCGGTCGATCACGTGGATCACGCCGTTGGTCGCCAGCACGTCGGCCGCCGTCACCTTCGAGGTGTTGACCCAGACGTTGCCGAACCACTTCACGATGGTGACCTGGCTGCCCTGCAGCGTCGGCACCCGCTGGTAGTAGTTCAGGTCGCCCGCCAGGACGCGGCCGGCCACCACGTGGTACAGCAGCAGATCCTGCAGCTTGGCCTTGTTCTCCGGCAGCAGCAGCGCGGCCACCAGGCTCTGCGGCAGCTTGGCGAACGCGGCGTCGCTCGGCGCGAAGACGGTCAGCGGGCCATCGCCCTGCAGCGCGCCCACCAGCTCGGCGGCGCCGACGGCGGCCACGAGCGTGTTGAAGGAACCGGCGGCGATGGCCGTCTCGACGATGTCGCCGGTCGGGGTCGGCGTTTCCGGCACCAGCGCGAAGCCGCGCGGCACGAGCACGGTGTCGATCACATGGATGACGCCGTTGCTGGCGTCGACGTCGGCCGCGATGACGCGCGCGTCGTTGACCTTGACCGAGCCGTTCCAGAACTTGCGCACCCAGAGGTACTTCTCGGCCAGCGTGGGCACGAACTGCGCGCGGCGCAGTTCACCCGCGAAGGTCTCGCCGGCGACCACGTGGTACAGCAGCAGTTCCTGCAGCTTGGCCTCGTTGCGCGGCTGCAGCAGCTGGTTGACAAAGCCCGCGGGCAGCTTGGCGAACGCGTCGTCGGTCGGCGCGAAGACCGTGAACGGACCCTCGCTGCGCAGGGCGCCTTCCAGACCCGCGGCCTGAACGGCCGCCACCAGGGTGGTGAAGCTGCCCGCCGAGATCGCGGTGTCCACGATGTCCGTACCGGCGGCGCCCGCGGCGCCCTTGGTCTCGGCGCCCGGCACGCCGGGAGCCGTCAGGCTCGAGTCATTCGACGAACAGCCGCTGAGCCCGGCCGTCAAGGCCATGGTGGCGAGCAGCAGCACCCAGGTTGCCAGTTTCTTCATGGTTGGTTCTCCTTTTATTTCCGCTTCGGTGGTTTTGGAACCCCACCGTTCTTTTGTATAGACCTTGTGTTATACAATACCAATACAAGAACGTCGGCGCCAGTGCTTTTTTGATATTTTTCAATTTGTTGGGGACCAACGGGTTAAAACGGCGCCATTGACACGCCGGCAACCGGCGACGAGCTTTTCGATACGGCCGCGCACCGGCCCATCCACCCCCGCTGACCGGAGCCCGCCGTGGACCGCCCGGAAACGCCGCCACAGCCCGCGACTCCAGGCCCACCGCACCCCGCCACCCGCCGCACGTGGCTGCGAACCACGTTCTCCTCGCTGCAGGTCCGCAACTTCCGCATCTACTACCTGGGTCAGACCGCCTCGATGGTCGGCACCTGGATGCGCCGCACCGCCATGGGCTGGGTCATCTACGAGATGACCGGCTCGCGCGCGCAACTGGGCATGGTCATGGGCCTGGCGCTGCTGCCCATGTTCCTGCTTTCGCCGCTGGCCGGCACCATCGCCGACCGCGTGGACAAGCGGCGCCTGGTGGTCCTCACGCAGTTGCTGGCCGCGGCCTCCTCGGCGGCCACCGCTCTGCTGCTGTTCACGGGGTGGGCCCAGCCCTGGCACCTGATGGCTCTGGCCACGCTCGGCGGCATCGCCTTCGCGTTCGAGGTGCCGTCGCGCCAGGCGTTCGTCAGCGACCTGGTCGGGCGCGAACACCTGCTCAACGCCGTGGCGCTCAACTCGGTGCTCGTCAATTCGTCGCGCGTGGTCGGCCCTGCCATCGCGGGTCTGATCATGGCCGCCGTCGGCGCCGGCTGGTGCTTCCTGCTGGATGCGGTCAGCTACCTGGTGGTGACCTTCACGCTGCTCACCCTGCGCCTGCCGCCCTACCGCGCGCCCGCACGCCTGACCAGCCACTGGCAGGATCTGCTCGAGGGCTTCCGCGAGGTCCACCACAACCGGCGCGTCCGCATCCTGATGCTGCTGATGGCGCTGATGGGCGTTTTCGGCTGGGCCTGCCAGACGCTGATGCCGGCCATCGCGCAGGACATCCTGCTGCTGGGCGAGTGGGAATACGGTCTGATGATGGCGATGTTCGGCGTCGGCGCCATCGCCGGCGCCCTGTTCGTCGCCGGCCGCACGGCGGCCGACACGTCGCGCCGCCAGGTGTTCGGCGGCGTGTGGCTGCTCTGCGTGGGCGCCCTGGCGGTGGCCGCCTCGCGCCACCCGGCGCCGATGGGCGCGGGACTGGCGGTGGCCGGTTTCGGCGCCGTCATGTTCATGTCCACCAGCAATTCGCTGGTGCAGACCAGCGTCGAAGACCGGCTGCGCGGCCGCATCATGGGGATCTGGTCGGTCGTCTTCGGCGGCTCGCTGCCGCTGGGCTCGTTCCTGGCCGGCTGGGTGGCGCAGGTCGTTTCGCCGTTCCTGACCATCGCCCTGTTCGCTTCGGTGCTGGCGCTGTCCAGCTTCGTCATCTGGCGTCGGCTGCCGCGCCGTCAGGCCACGGTCTAACGCACTCCAACTCAGATGACCCGCCCCCGCGACAGGCTCCGCCACAGCGCGACCAGGAACACGGTCAGACACACGCCCAGAACCGTGTGGCTGAGACCGAACAGCGCGTAGCGCAGCAGCTCGTTCCCGCCCAGGAACGCGTGGTCGATGGCGGCCAGGTCGGTGTTCCCGCCGCGCACGGCCAGCAGCACGTGGTAGCCCTTGACCAGCTGCAGCGCCACGGTGACCGCCGCGGCCGGCAGGTAGCCGCGCACCAGCCAGGCCAGCGCGCGGCCGCCCACTTCGCGGCCGCCGGCGCGCCGCGCCATCAGCAGGGCGCCGGCCAGGGCCAGAGGCAGCAGCACGCCGACCGTGAAGACATGGCCGTGCACCAGGGCCAGGCCGATGGTCGCCTCCAGGTGCAGACCCGCGCCCGCCGACGCCAGGGGCAGCTTCTTCGCCGACTCCTGGAACGAGAGCCCCGTCAACAGGCCGACCACCGCCATCACGATGGCGTAGCGCAGCAGCGCACGCAGGGCGCCGCGGTAGGTCGCGGATAGATTCTCAGTCGCCGTTGCCGTCATGATCATCCTTCGCTTCCGCAGGATCGAGCCTGCGTTCCCTGCCCCGGCGCAAAGCGGGGGCCAGCACCAGCGCCGACACCAGCAGCCCCGGGAAAATGGCTTCGATCCCCAACCAGGGTCCACCCCGGCCCAGCAGCAGCCAGACGGTGGCCACGCCGCCGGCGCCCAGCATGGACGTCACCACGCGACGGCCGTCGAGGCGGCGGGTCGTCTGCGCCAGACCCAGCGGAAACAACAGCACCGGCGTTCCCACGGAACCCAGCACTTTCCACAGGGTGACCACCGATCCGGCCGCCAGCGCCATTGTGACGGCGGCCGCGGCCGTGACGCCCAGGCTCCACTGCGCGGCCCGAAGCGAGCGGGCCTCATCGAACCCGCGCCACCTTCCGACCAGATCGCGCCCGAGCGTCACTGCCGCGATGAACGCGTAGCTGTCGACGGTCGACATGATCGTCGCCAGCAACCCGACCGTGAACACGCCCTGCCAGAAGCCCGGCAGCACGCGCGCGGCCAGCGCCGGGAAGGCCTGCACAGGGTCGGCAAGGTCGGGCATCAGCGCACGCGCATAGAGGCCGGCGGTCGTGGTCAGGAGATCGAACACGATCCAGAACGCGATCGAGATCAGGATGCCGCGGCGCGCCGTCTTCTCGTCCTGCGCCGCGTAGCAGCGCTGGTAGAACGCCGGCTCGACCAGCGTCGACAACGCGATGAAGTACCAGACGAACACCGCCTGCCAGCCCAGCCCGCCGTCCCAGGTCAGGTGCGCCGGCGGCAACTGCGCCTGCAGCCAGTTCCAGCCGCCCAGTTTGACCACGCAGACGGGCACCAGCACCAGGAAGCCGGCGAACATCAGCACGAACTGCACCCGGTCGGTGTCGACCACCGCCTTCAGGCCGCCCCGGAACACGTAGGCGACCGAGAGCAGCGCGCCCAGACAGACGGCCAGCCACAGGGGCCAGCCGGTGGCCGCCTGCACGAGCACGCCCAGCATCAGGACGTAGGCCGCCGGCGCCGTCATCACGAACAGCGTGCCGGCCCCGACCAGGGCCGGACCGCGGCCGAAGCGCTGCTCCAGGAGATCGGGCATCGACAGCAGGCGGCTGCGGCGGGCGCGGGCCGCCAGCACCAGGGCGAACACGGCGGCATAGAGGTAGTAGGGCAGGCCGAAGACGAGCCAGTTGCTCAGGCCGTGGCGCCAGGCGTATTCCCCCACGCCCAGGATGCCGCCGTACCAGCTCGACACCAGGGTGGCCACGAACGCGGGCAGGGTGAGCCGTCGGCCGGCGACCAGGTACTCGACGGCGCCGCTGGCCGGCTTGCGCATGACCCGCAGCACCGCGTAGAGCAGGTAGAGCACATAGGCCAGGCCGGCCCACCACGAGGTCAGGCCGGCATCCATCTATTCGAGGCCGCGCGCGGACCGCGGCGGCTCCGCCTCGCGATCGACCAGCGCCAGCACCGAACCGCCGCCCACCGAGAGCAGCAGCGGGGACATCGTCACCACGTTGCTGATGGCGGTCGGACCCACGGCGCCCAGGGTCTCGTTCAGCAGCGGGAAGGCGGCGCCCTCGATGGTCACGCCGCGCGCCTCGCCGGCCAGGGGCAGCAGCGAGAAGTGCGTGCCCGCGGGCAGATCCCAAGCCTCGTGCGCGCCCGGGCCCACGCGCACGCAGTCGGACAGGTAGCCGGACAGGCACAGGCGCAGACGGTCGCTGAACCGCTCCAGCAGCTGCACGTTGAACAGGGTGTGATCCAGGCGCCAGCCGGTCGCGCCCAGCAGCACCGCCTCCTCGCAGCCCTCGTCGCAGACGTAGAGCAGCGCCTTCTCGCTGTCGGTGGTGTACGAGTCGTCCACCTGCAGGAAGCGCGGCCCCCCGCGGCCGGCCAGGACGCGGCCCGACAGCGAATCGAAATCGCCGATCACCACGTCCGGCGTGCGCGGCAGGTGGTCGTACGGGTGGCCGGCGGCATCGGCGCAGACGAACAGATCCGCCCCCGTCAGCCAGTAGGCCAGCACCGCGTCGGACGGCGGCGGCCCGTCGCAAAGGACGACGGCGCGGCGGCCGCGCTTACGAAAGAACGGACAGCCGTCGCCGCCGATCACCTGCTCATCATCATGCATCAGAACCCGCAATCGATTCCGACGGCGACATTGCGTCCCGCCGCCGGCGTGGTGTAGTTCTCGCCGTACCAGTAGCCCCAGGTCTCGTACTCGACATTGCCCACGTTGCGCAGGTGCGCGAACACGGTGACGTCGCTGCTGCGGAACAGGCCCGCTTCGCGCAGGTCCAGCCACAGCGACAGGTCGATGGTCGCCCAGGGGTCGATGGTCCGCGCCTTGTCGCCCGAGTTGTCCAGCCACTGCCGTCCGGTACTGCGCACGCGCACCCGGCTGCGGAGGCCGCCGCCCCACCCGCCGTCCCAGGTCGCCATCGCCAGGTGGCTGGGGAACAGGGCCAGAGTGTTGCCCGCGTAATCGTACACCGAGCCGTCCCAATCGTGGAAGGTGAACTCGACGGCTTCGTCCCACGAGCGCGAGGCCGCCAGCGCCACCGCGTGAGCCCCGCCCAGCCGGGCCCGGGCGGACAGTTCGAGACCCCGGTGCCGCGTCCTGCCGGCATTACCGCGGATGCCGCTGCCGTCGTCGCTGACCCCGCCGTAAGGCACGATCTCGTCGGTGAAATCCATCCAGTACCCGCCCAATGTCCACTCCACCTCGCGGCCGCGCCACCCCAGCCCCAGTTCACGGTCCACCACGCGCTCGGGCCGGACCAGGGGATCGGTCCATTCGACGTGGGACACGCCGCCCTGTCCGTCGGACACGTCGCGGCGGGTGCGGAACAGCGGGTCGGCGTCCAGGTCGTCGCCGCCCGACCAGGTGTCGAACAGTTCGTTGTCGGTCGGTTCGCGGTGGTTGATGCCCGCGTTCACGTAGAACTGCAGACTGCCTCCGGCCACACGGCCCGGCACGGTCCAGTCCAGCGCGGCCTTCGGGTTGAAGAAATCGTCAACCACCGTGTACGCATTCAGCCGTTCGCCGGCGAAGTTGCCCGCTTCGTGCTGCGCGAAGCGGTACTTCTTGTGCTGGTACTGCAGGTTCACCGTCGCCAGCAGACCCCTGCCCAGCCGCCATTGCTGATCGGCGTAGAGCGACCAGGCGTCCTTGTCGCCGGTGTACTGGTGGTAGCGCCACGGCGTGGCGAAGGCGTCCGGCGCGAAGGTGTCGGCCCACAGCACTTCGCCCCAGTGGTCGGAGTGGAACGTGTAGGCGTCGCCGCCGACCAGCAGGCGGCCGCGTCCCTGCTCCCAGTTCAGCGACGGCACCCAGCCGGTGTGCCGCTTGCTGACCCACTTGCGGCGGATCAGGTCCGTGTCGTCGGCGAAAGCCGGCCCGTCCAGCCGGTCCAGCCCGTAGTTCCCGGCCGTCTCGCCGGCGCGGTAATTCTCGTAGAAGCCGTCGCCGCGCACGTGGTACAGGCGGTTGACCAGCGTCAGGTGCTCGCCCAGGAACCAGGTGTGGTGCCACTGGAAATGGGGCTGGCGGAAGTCGTCGACGGCGTTGTGGTAGGTCTCCAGGTTCGCGGTGCGGTCCACCCGCAGCACCGACTCGGGCACGGCGTCCCAGGCGTGGTGCGTCAATTCACGGCCGGTCTTCACGTTCACCTGGTTCACGGTGCGGCCGGTCTCGCGCCGCACGCTGCCGGTCATCGCCCAGCCTTCATAGCCCGAGCGGTCGCGGAAGCCGTCCGACTCCTGGCGCGACAGGCGAACCGCCGTGGCCCAGCCGTTGTCGGAGCGACCGCTGTCCCAAGCCATCATCTGCCGCGCGAATCCGTAGCTGCCTGTGTCCAGCGCCACCCGGGTGCCCGGCTTCCGCCCGGGCGGCGTGGTGACCACGTCGACCGTGCCGCCGATGGCAGTCATGCCACCCACCGAACCGCTGACCCCGCGCTGCAGTTGGATGTCCTGCACGTCGGCCGCCAGATCCGGCAGGTCGACCCACCACACCTGGTGATCCTCGGGATCGTTCAGGGGGATGCCGTTGAGCAGCACGCCGACCCGCCGCTGGTCGAAGCCGCGCACCTTGAGGTAGGTGTAGCCGGTGCCGTTGCCGGCGTCCGAATGCGCGAAGACGCCGGGCAGCGACTGCACCAGCATCGGCAGTTCCTGATCCGGTTCGCGCCGGGCCAGATCCTCGGCGGTGAGGTTCGAAACATTGAGCCGTTCGTCCGGACCGTAGCGCGAGGCGGTGACCTCGATGCCCGGATCCTGGTAGACGGGCACCGCCGTGGAATCGGGCGTCCCCGGCAGCAACACGGTCGGCGCCGCCTGCAGCAGGCCCGCGCCGCCGAAGCAGAGCAGAAAGGCGAGGATGGATTTCAAGGCCGCCTCCATTCGAGGTCGGCCGGAGCAGGAACGAAAACCGCCCGTACAAAACAGAAAGCGCCCTCCGTTGTCGTGGAAGGCGCCGCGCGCGGCCCGTTTCCCTACGCCGGCATGATCCGGTTCAGGTTCCAAGGGTGTTTCTCAGGCCGATCCGGTCCAGCCGGCTCAGCCACCCCCAACGGTTAAGGCCACGGTAGCCCCGGGCAAGGTCGCTGTCAACCGGCCCGCCCGCCGGATATAGCGGAAAGGCTACCCCGTATACAGGCGATCACGGTTCTGTTACAATGCGCCCAGGCCCCGACGCCGCCCGACACGGCGCCGGAGGCCGGGAAAGGTCGAGCCGACCCCGCGATGCGGTGCCCCTGCCGGCGTGTCCTCTTCGGCGTCCTGATCGGCGCCCTCGCCTTGAGCCTGTCCCTCCCGGACACGGCGAGGCCCCAGCCCGCGCCTGCCCGGCCCGGCAACGCGGATCGCGGCCGTCTGCAGTTCGTGCTGGTGCCCGCCGGCACTTTCGTCATGGGCAGCCCCGACACCGAGTGGGGCAGCCGCAACGACGAGCAGCAGCGCCAGGTCACCCTCACCCGACCATTCTTCCTGGCCATGTACGAGGTGACCCAGACCCAGTGGAAGGCGGTCACCGGCGGCAACCCCAGCTTCCTCTACGACTGCCCCGACTGTCCGGTCGAGAACATCAGCTGGCTGGAAGCTGTCTCCTTCTGCAACGCCCTCTCGCAGCAGTTGGGCTACCCTCCCGCCTACACCATCAGGGGCGCCGTCGTGACCCTGAACGCCGGCGCCGACGGCTTCCGGCTGCCGACCGAAGCCGAATGGGAGTACGCCTGCCGGGCCGGCACCAGCACCGTGTTCAGCACGGGCGACTGTCTGGGCACCGAACAGGCCAACTATCTGGGCTATGATCCCCAGAAGGGCTGCCCGAAGGGCCTGTGGCGCGGGCAGACCGTGGATGTCGGCGGTTTCCCGCCGAACCCCTGGGACCTGCACGACATGCACGGCAACGTCAGCGAATGGTGCTGGGACCGGCACGGGTTCCCGGGCCCCGCTGCGGTCACGGACCCCACGGGGCCGGCAACCGGCGACGAACGCGTGATCCGCGGCGGCAACTGGCACGAACTGGGCCGCTATTGCCGCTCGGCCGTGCGGCACAAGGCGGCTCCGGACCAGCGGCTCTCCCACGTCGGTCTGCGCCTGGCGCGCTCGGTACCGAAGGAAGGGCTGCAGCGATGAGCCCGCTGCCACCCGTGACCCGGCGTGACGCGCTGAAGATGCTCGGCGCCGGCGCCGCCACGCTGGCCCTGGGCGACCTGCTGGGCTGCGACCGCGGCGGCGCGCGCCGGCCCAACGTCGTCATCGTCCTGACCGACGACGTACGCTACGACGCCATGGGCTGCGCCGGCGATGCCCGCCTGCAGACGCCGCATCTGGACCGGCTGGCGGCCGAGGGTGTGCGTTTCACCAACGCCTTCGTCACGACCAGCCTGTGCAGCCCTTCGCGCGCCAGCCTGCTGACCGGGTGCTACGCCCACCGGCACGGCGTGCTGGACAATGTCTCGCGCGATCCGGATCCCGCGTGCCCCACCTTCGCCGCGCTGCTGCAACGCGACGGCTACGAGACCGCTTACATCGGCAAGTGGCACATGCTCGCCCGCGCGACGCCGCGTCAGGGTTTCGATCACTGGGTCAGCTTCACCGGCCAGGGCGAGTACTTCCGCAACACGATGAACATCGACGGCCACTGGCGTCTGGTGCTCAACTACGTCACCGACGAGCTCACCGACCACGCCGTCCGTTTCCTCGAGCGCGACCACGCGAAGCCGTTCCTGCTGATGGTCGGCCACAAGGCGGCGCACGCGCCGTTCCTGCCCGCGCAGCGCCACCAGTCGCGCTATGCCGACGTCGACTTCTCGAAACCCGCCGCCACCGCCGGCGGGCTCCTGGCGGCGAAGCCCGATTGGGGCGGCCGCGAGGCCGAAGCCCTGACGCCGGAGGATCTGCGCAACTACCATCGCAGCCTGCTGGCGGTGGACGAGAGCGTGGGCCGCCTGACGGCGGCACTGCGCGAGCGCGGGCTGCTGGACGACACCATCTTCATCTACACCAGCGACAACGGCCTGCTGCTGGGCGAACACGGCGGCCTGCGCGACAAGCGCGCCGCCTACGAGCCCTCGATCCGCGTCCCGCTGCTGATGCGGCACCCGCGGCTGGCCGGACGCGGCCGCGTCTGCGACGAAATGGTGCTCGGCCTGGACCTGCTGCCGACGCTGTGCGAAGCCGCCGGCACGCCCGCGCCGCCGGTCGTCCATGGCCGCAGCTGGCTCCCGCTGCTGCGCGGCGAGCGCGGACGCGACGATTTCCTCTACCAGTACTTCCGCGAAGAAGGCCTCGTGCCCACTTGCCTGGCCGTGCGCACGCGCGACTGGAAGTACGTCACGTTCCCCGAAGACCCGGCGCTGCCCACCGAACTCTACGACCTGAAGGCCGATCCCGACGAACTGGTCAACCTTGCCGGGCACCCCGACCACGCCGGAAAGAAGCAGCAGCTCGCCGCGCGCCTGGTTCTCCTGATGCAGGAAACGGGCTATCAGCGCCCCAACGCCTGACGCGGGCGCAGGCTGGGCGCTTCCTTCCATTGCCAAACCGCCCGCCCCGGGAGCAGAATGGTTCCGTCGGCGCGGCTGACCGCCGCGCCCACCCCCACCAGCCCGCAGGAGGCCCGCGTGTCCCGGCGCCCGAACCGCTCCGCCCGCTCGAACCGCACCCATGGCCCGGCGCCCAAACGCGGGCGCGGCCAGCCCGGCGCCGCCCCCGGGACCCTGGCCCCGCGGGCCGACGCCTCGCCGTCGGCGATCGAAGTCATCACTTTCTGCGCGGATTCGGTGACCGAATCGCTGGTCGCCGACCCTACCGCGGCGCACGCCCTGGTGGTGCCCGGCAGCGTGACCTTCATCATCGTCACCGGCGTCGAGGATCACGCGGTGCTGGCCGGCTTCGGCGACCGGTTCGGCCTGCACCGGCTGGCCCTGGAGGACGTGGCCCACACCCACCAGCGCCCGAAATTCGACGAATACGAGGAGCAGGACTTCATCGTGCTGCGTGCCCCCGACCCGGACAACCGCACCACGCAGCAGATGTGCCTGTTCGTCACCCCCGGCCTGGTGTTGTGCTTCCTGGAGAGGCCGCTGGCCGCCCTGGACGCGATCCGTGAACGGATCCGCCAGAAGCGGACCCGCCTGATGGAGGGCGGCGCCGACTACCTGGCCTACGCCATCATCGATCTGGTGGTCGACCTTCATTTCCCGGTGATCGAGGACTACGAACGCCGCATCGACCAGCAGGAAGACGCCATCTTCGACAGCCCGCGCCGCGTGGACGTTTCCACCATCCACGAACTGAAGCGCGACCTGGCCGCCTGGTCCCGCCTGGCCTGGCAGATGCGCGACGTGATCGTCCGCATGCTGGCCGAGGAGATCCCCACCCTCAGCCCCGTCACCCGCCTGCACCTGCGCGACTGCCTGGACCACGCGCGCCAGGTGGCCGACCTGACCGAGGCGTTACGCGACCGCGCCGTCGGCCTGCTGGATCTGTATCTCTCGGTGATGAGCAACCGCATGAACGAGATCATGCGCGTGCTGACGGTGATCGCCACCATCTTCATGCCGCTGTCGTTCATCGCCGGCGTCTACGGGATGAACTTCGACACGTCCCGCTCGCGCTGGAACATGCCGGAACTCGGCTGGGCCTGGGGCTATCCGTTCTCGCTGGGCGTGATGGCCGCCACGGCGGCGGGCCTGCTGTACTATTTCCGGCGGCAGGGCTGGTTCGGCGGGGATAACGGGGACCGGCGGAAGAACGATTGAAGTCCGTCCCGCCGCCGCTCAGCGCCCAGGCACCAACAGCGCGTCGGTGACCAGCAGCACGCAGACCAGCAGCGCGAACGTGTTGATCTCCATGAAACGCAGGCGGCAGGCACGGCGGAACGGGGCCAGCGCCTCGCCCGAGGCCACGCCCGGCGCGGCCAACCGGAGCAGCGCCACCGCGCGCCAGACCAGCACGACGCCGGCGACCGCCAGCACGTAGGCCAGCGCGGGAGAATCGAACATCGGCGAGAGCGGCAGCAGCAGGGCCGCGGCGCTGACGGCGGCGATCCAGAGGAAGGTCAGCCGCAGCACCTGCGCGCGGTCGAAGCGGTCCAGCAGCGAGGGCAGGCCGCCGCCGGCGTAGTCCTGCGCGTAGAACAGCAGCAGCAGCCAGAAGTGCGGGATCTGCCAGAGGAAGAAGAAGAACGCCACCAGGTGGATGGACGGATCCTGCAGGTAGCCGCCGGCGGCGACCCAGCCCATGACCGGCGGCAGGGCGCCGATCAGCGCGCCGGGAAGCGCCGCGAACGGCGTCACGCGCTTGAGCGGCGTGTAGACCAGGTTGTAGACCGCGGCCGCGCCCAGACCCAGCCAGGCGGCCGCCGGCGAAACGGTCCAGAGCAGCGCCGTGCCGGCCAGCAGCAGGGACGCCGCGTAGATCGCCGCCGAGCGTCGCTTGATGCGCCCCGACGGGATGGGACGCTGCGCCGTGCGCGCCATGCGCGCGTCAAGGGCGGCGTCCTGCACCTGGTTCAGCGCCGCCGCGCCGCAGGCCTGCAGCAGGATCCCCAGCGCCACCGGCACCAGCGGCCCGTCGAACCGCCCCCGCGCCAGCACGTAGCCGACCACCGTCGTCACGGTCGAAGCCGCCGTGATGCGGAGTTTCAGCAGCTGGAGCCAGGGCTTCACGACGATCCTCCGCGGCCTACTGCCGCTTGATGTAGTCGATGATCAGCTGGATATCCTCTTCGTCCAGCTGATTGCCCATCGCGGGCATCTGCGGCTGGTAGCCCACCACCACGTCGGCGTTCGGCTCCAGCAGCGAGCGGCGGATGTACTCGTCGTCGACCGTGATCTCGCGCTCGACGCCGTTCGTGATCACGCGCTCGGTCCGCCCGTACATCCCCTTGTACGAGGGCCCGATCAGCTTCGTGCCGTCGATGGAGTGGCAGGCCACGCAGCCCTTGATCTGCATCAGCTTGGCGCCCGTCGGCCGGCCGCCGCCCCGCTCCAGCCACACGTCGAAGGTGTCGGCCGGCACGGCCACGACCTTGGCCAGCATCGTGCTGTGCTGGTCGCCGCAGTATTCGGCGCAGAGCAGGTCGTAGACGCCTTCACGCTCGGCCTGGAACCAGGCATGGTTGTTCCGGCCCGGCACGCAGTCCTCCTTCAGCCGGAAAGCCGGCACGAAGAAGCTGTGGATCACGTCCGCCGACTCCAGCTTGACGGCCACCGGGCGACCCACCGGCACGTACATCTCGGTGCTCTGCTTGCCGTTCTCGTACTTGAACGACCACGACCACATCCGGGCCTGCACCGTGATGGGCGTGGCGCCGGCCGGCGTGTCGCGCATCACCTTGAAACCGGCCCAGCCGTAGTAGAACATCACCATCACCAGGACGGTGGGCAGCACGGTCCAGAGGGTTTCCAGCGTGGTGCTGCCCTCGATGTCCTTCGGCTCGGGATTCTTCGAATGACGGTACTTCACGATGAAGTAGATCATGGTCACGGTGATGCCCAGCAGCATGATCACCGACGAGCCGAGGATCATCCAGAACGTCTTGTCGACGAGTCCCGAGAAGCTAGATGCTCCGGCCATAGCCACCCTCTCCGAGGAACGAATAGTCGAAGAACGTCAGACCCATGACGATGGCCAGGACAACCATGGCGGACAGGAACATGAACTTGAAGACGGGCTTCTCGTACTTCAGGTGCATGAACCACATCAGGATCAGCGCGGCCTTGATCGGCGTGACGATCATGGCCACGCCGATGCCCACGCGGCCGGGGAACCCGACCGAGGCGGCCACCGTGACGGCCGTCAGCACCAGCAGCGCCACCCAGACCAGGATGAACACGCGCTGGGGCACGGGGGCGTGCTTCGCGTCTCCGTGCCCGCCATGTCCGTGCCCGCCATGTCCATGCCCGGAAGCGGCGTGGCCGGCGGTGGTGTGCGAATCGTGCATCTCGTGTCCCGCTTTCTCCGGCCCCGCCCGGCCGCTCAGTTGGTCAGGTAGAACAGGGGCAACAGGAAGATCCAGACCAGGTCGACCAGGTGCCAGTACAGTCCGGTGTACTCCAGGGCGCCGAAGCGATCGCCGTTGATGTGCCCGCTCGAGATGCGCGCCGCGACCACGGCCATGACCACCATGCCGATCAGCACGTGGATGCCGTGCAGGCCGGTCATCATGAAGTACAGGTTGTAGAACAGGCCTTCGCCCGAGGGCATGGAGTGCAGGTGTTCGCCGCCCGGCCAGATGCCGTGGTGGTGCTTGGCGCTCCACTCGAAGAACTTGATGACCAGGAAGCAGCACGCCAGCCCGAAAGTGACCCACAGCCAGCGCAGGCTCGCCGCCACCTGGCGGCGCTGCAGCGCCCCCACCGACAGCACCATCGTCAGGCTGCTGGTCAACAGAACGAAGGTGTTGGTCACGCCCATCACCTTGTTCAGTTCGTGGGCCGCTTCGTGGAACTCGGTCCCGAACCGGTGCCGGTAGACCGCATAGATGATGAACAGCCCGCCGAACAGCAGCACCTCGGTGAACAGGAACAGCCACATTCCCGTCTTGCTGCCCTCGTCGTCGCGATGCTCGTGGTGCGCGGCCTGCGCTTCCATCGGCTTGGACACGGCGCTCACGGGCGTGCCTCCCTGGCCGCGGCGGCCCGCAGGGCGGTGTGGTCGTAGGGCCCGGTGGTCACCACCGGCGGCGTGGCGAAGTTCAACTGCGGCGGCGGCGACGTGGTCTGCCACTCCAGGGTGGTGCCGCCCCAGGGATTGTCCGGCGCCTTCGCGCCGTGCTTGATGGCGCGGATCAGGTTGAAGAACATGAGCGCCATGCCGGCGAAGATGATCCACGAGCCGATGGTCGAGATCAGGTGCGGCGTGTGGAACTTGGGCAGGTAGTCGGCGTAGCGGCGCGGCATGCCCATGATGCCCAGGACCAGCATCGGGAAATACAGCGTGTTGAAGCCGACCATGATCAGGCCCCAGGCCCACATCGCGCGCTTCCGGTTGTACATGCGGCCCCAGACCTTGGGCCACCAGTAGTGGAGCGCGGCGAAGAAGCCGATGCCGGCGCCGCCGAACATCGTGTAGTGGAAATGCCCGACGATGAACGCCGTGTCGTGCACGTGGATGTCGGTGGCCAGCGCGCCGTTGACCAGGCCGGTCAGGCCGCCGATCGAGAACAGGAAGACGAAGCCCAGCGCGTACAGCAGCGGCACTTCGATCCGGATGGAGCCCCGGTAAAGCGTCGCCATCCAGTTGAACACCTTGATACCCGTGGGAATAGCCACCAGGAAGGTCAGCAGGCTGAAGATCCAGCGTGCGGTGTCGCTGATGCCGGTGGTGAACATGTGGTGCGCCCACACCACGTAGCCCACCAGGGCGATGGCCATCGAGGACAGGGCGATCGCCCTGTAGCCGAAGATCGTGCGTCCCGAGAAGGTCGGCAGGATCTCCGAGACCACGCCCATGGCCGGCAGGATCATCACGTACACGACCGGGTGCGAATAGATCCAGAACAGGTGCTGGTAGAGGATCGGGTCGCCGCCGCGCGCCGGGTCGAAGAAGCCGATGCCCAGGGACCGCTCCATGACCACCAGCAGCAGGGTGATGCCGACCACCGGCGTGGCGATCACCTGGATCCAGGCCGTGGCGTACAGGCCCCAGCAGAACAGCGGCATCCGGAAGAACGACATGCCGGGCGCCCGCAGGCGGTGGATCGTGGTGATGAAGTTCATGCCGGTCAGGATCGAACTGAAGCCCAGGACGAACGCCGCCAGCACGGCCAGCGAGACGTTGGTGTTCGAGCGCAGCGCATAGGGCGCGTAGAACGTCCAGCCCGTGTCGGGCACGCCACCGCCCACGAAGAGCGAAGCCAGCGCCATCAGGGCCCCGACCATGTAGATGTACCAGCTGGCCAGGTTCAGCTTGGGGAACGACACGTCGTCCGCGCCCAGATGCAGCGGCAGGATGAAATTCCCCATCACCGCCGGGATGCCCGGCACGATGAACAGGAAGATCATGATGACGCCGTGCAGGGTGAACAGCGAATTGTAGACGCGCGCCGTGACGAACTGCAGACCCGGGTTCATCAACTCCAGGCGGATGAGGAGCCCGAGCAGCACCGCGATGGCGAAGAACGAGAACATCACCACCATGTACATGATGCCGATCCGCTTGTGATCGGTGGTGGTGAGCCAGGCCATCAGGCCCCGCCGGCTGCCGTAGTCCTGCAGGTAGCTGCCGGTGTAGGCTGGCCCCGTGTTGGTTCCGGACATCGAATCAACCCTCCCTGCGCCGCTTGCGGCGGGTCGTGAAGTACAGGAACGTGGCGAAGAACGCCAACGAGGTCAGCATCACGAAGGCCGTCACCCGCATCACGTTGAACACGTAGGTGCGGCCCTCCGGATCGTAACTGAAGCACATGCGCATCAGGCGCGCCGTGGTCGGCATCACCGTGCCGCGAGAAGCCTCGTAGACGCCCATCTGGAAATCGAACGGCAGGAACTCCGTCCCCATCAGGTAGCGCGTGATCTTGCGGTCCGGGGCCACGATCACCAGGCCGCCCGCGTGCGTGTATTCGGTCCCGGCCCGCTTGTAGCGGAAGCCCACGGCGCCGGTCAGGCGGTCGATGCTCGCCTGGTCGCCGGTGAAGAACCGCCAGGTCTCTTCCGGCAACGGCCGGCCGACCAGCTTCAGGTAGTTGGCCCGCTTGAGCGTCGCCATCTCGGGCGTGTCGTTCGGCTCGAAGCTGACGGCCAGCAGCTGGTAGGGCTGCTTGGTCGGGTCCAGCTGGCTCTTGCCCAGGATGTCCGCCACCTCGTTCAGCAGCGGCGTGCAGATGCCGGGGCACTCGAAGTAGACCATCATCAGGATGGTCGGCTTGTCGATGAACTCGGCCAGGGTCACCGTGCGGCCCTGTTCATCGCGCAGCGTGATGTCGCCGGGAATGTATTCGCCCAGGTGCTCCTGGAACTCGACCGCGTCCTCGTTGAGCTGCGCCGACGCGGGCATCCCGGCCAGCGTCGCCAGCACCAGGCAGACCGCCACGCCGGCCGACCGCCACCCGCTGGTGAAGTTGAGCTTCGTCATCTTCCCTTTCACCCCACCCGTCTGGCCCCACCCAACTGGCCCCACCCGACTGGCCGCACCCGACTGGCCGCACCCGGCACGCCGCGCCCCCTGTCGGGAAGCGTCCTGTCGGGAAGCGTCCTGTCGGGAAGCGTCCTGGCGGACCGCCCGTCGCGAAATTGATAATCAATATTGCGAAAAATATACTAACATCGTCGGATATGCGACCGCAAACACAAAATTGCCGGGAGGGGCCGCGCCCGCCGCCGGCCCGGCGATTCCCGTTTGCGTGCGGAGCCGGCCGACGTATTCTGTCAGCCAGCGCAACGCCGCCGTTCGCAAGCGTCTGGAGAGGTTCCGTGCCCGAAGCCGATGCCCCGCTGCTGTGTCTGCGCCGCAACGCCCACCTGTTTTCGCAGCAGCCGGAACTGGCCGCCCGCCTGGCCCTGGACCGACGGGTGCTGCCGATGGCGCCGGACGAGCTCCTGCACGCGGTGACGCCGGCGGGTTATCTGGTGCGCCGCGGGCGCCTGCGGGTGACCCAGCTGCTGCCGGACGGGCGCGAGATCACCCGCGCGGTCCTGCAGGCGGGCGCCGGCCTGGAAACCCGCGAGAGCGGCGGGACCGACCCGCTGAACGACACCTATCCGCTGACGGACATCATCCTGGCCGCGATCGGCGAGACCGAACTGTGGCAGGTCCCGGTCGGCAGTTTCGATCTGGTCTGAAAATTGGCCTGAGCCCCGCCCCGGGGCCGCGCCCGCACTTCCGCGCCGATCTGGAGAACGCATGGACCACGCACCGAACGCCGCCGCCCCCAAGGTCGTCCTCTGCATCCTCGACGGTGTCGGCCACCGCACCGGTCCCGACCGCGAGCGCGGCAACGCCGTCGTCGGCGCCCGTCCGGCCTTCTACGAGTCCCTGCTGCGCGACTATCCGTTCACGACCCTGAACGCCTGCGGCCTGGATGTCGGCCTGCCCGAAGGGCAGATGGGCAACAGCGAGGTGGGCCACCTGACCATCGGCGCCGGCCGGGTCATCAACCAGGAACTGGTGCGCATCGGCCGCAGCCTGCAGGACGGCGAATTCGCCGCCCGCCCGGCCTGGAACGCGTTCGCCGACGCCTGCCTGAGCGACGGCAGCCGGTTGCACCTGCTGGGCCTGGTTTCTCCGGGCGGGGTGCACTCGCACACCGAGCACCTCTACGGCATCGTCGCCGAGGCGAAGCGGCGCGGCTTCCAGGAAATCTTCATCCACGCCTTCCTGGACGGCCGCGACACCGACCCGCAGAGCGGCCGCGGCTACCTGGCCGAGTTGCAGGCGCAGCTGGACCGGATCGGCGCCGGCCGCATCGCCACCGTCTGCGGACGCTACTGGGCCATGGACCGCGACAAACGCTGGGAACGGGTGGTCCGGGGCTGGAATCTGGTCGTCGACGGCGTCGTCGACGCCAAGGGGAGCCGCGCCACCGACGCGGTCGACGCGGTGGCCGCCTCGTACGCGGCCGGGGTGACGGACGAGTTCGTCGAACCCATCGTCATCACCGACGCGAAAGACGTCCCGCTCGGCGCCGTGCGCGACGGCGACGGCGTCTTCTTCTGGAACTTCCGGGCCGACCGGGCCCGCGAACTGACCTGGGCCTTCAAGCAGGAGGGCTTCGATGGCTTCCCCATCTCCCGCCGGCCCCGGGTCCACTACCTGACCATGACGCCGTACGACGAGAAGCTGGACCTGCCCTCGATCTACGCGCCCGAGCCCATCCGCAACGGTCTGCCCGAAATTTTCGCGCAGGCGGGCATCCGCAACCTGCGGACGGCCGAAACCGAGAAATACGCCCACGTGACCTATTTCTTCAACGGCGGCCGGGAAGAGCCCTGGCCGGGCGAGGTGCGCCGCCTGGTCCCGTCGCCGAAAGTGGCCACCTACGACCTGCAGCCCGAGATGAGCGCGCCCGAAGTGGCTGCGGTGGTCCGCGAGGCCTGCGGAAACGACGAATTCGACGTGATCGTCGTGAATTTCGCCAACGGCGACATGGTCGGGCACACCGGCGTTTACGAGGCGGCCGTCCGCGCCGTGCAGACCCTGAACGGCCTGCTGGCCGACCTGATGCCCCCCAGCCTGGCCCGCGGCACCGCCTGGCTGGTGACGGCCGACCACGGCAACTGCGACGAAATGCTGGGGCCGGACGGCGAGGTCATGACCCAGCATTCGCTGAACCGGGTGCCGTTCATCCTGGCGGCCGAACGGTTCGCGGGGCAGACCGGCAGGCTGCGGACCGACAACCCCGGCCTGGCGGACATCGCGCCGACCATCCTGGACCTGCTCGGGCTGCCGCAACCCGTTGAAATGACGGGGCGTACCCTGTTGGTCCCGAAGCCGTGATTTGCCGTATTGACATACAATTAGCATATCTTTTTTTCCATCCCGGGCGCTTTATGGTATCATTGGATTCCCGACAGAGGATCGCCCACCCCGCAATTCCGCGGGGTCGTTCCCCTGCCCGGGGCGGCTGGACGAGGCAGGAGTGCCTCGGTTGCGGGGGAAGGCGTTTCCCCGACCGGGTCCTGATCGTTCCCCTGCGTGGAAGATCTTCCTTTCCACTTCCTGTTCATGCGCTTGACACGATTTTTTAGACCATTCGACTGTTGACTCGAGTCAGCACGGCACTTGTTCACCTTCATTGCGCGAAGGAGGCCGGAAGGATGAAAAAGCATCTTTTTGGCGTAGCGATTCTGATGAGTCTGCTCGTGGGCGGCATCGCCTCCGCCCAGACCATTGACCAGATCCAGCAGTACAACCCGACGACCGGCGCCCCGGCCAGCCCCTATGTGGGCCAGGTCGTGACCGTGTCCGGCATCATCGTCGAGCGGCTCAACTACAGCGGCGGCTCCGGCTACATCTGGAACGCCGGCGACGGCGGCCTCGCCTTCTACGGTCTTCCCGCCAGTTCCGGCGACATCGTGACGCTGGGCGACCTCGTGTCGATCACCGGCACCGTCGGCGCGTTCGGCGGCGAGATCCAGCTGGGCACGCCCACGCTGAGCCTGATCTCCAGCGGCAACACGCCGGTTCCCGTGGTCACGACCATCACGCAGGCCCTGTCCGACTACGAGAACGTCGGCAACTACACCCGCGCGATCGGCACGGTCACCACGAAGAACAGCTCCAACTTCTTCATGACCGACGGCACGGACACGATCCAGGTCTACATCGACAGCACGACCGGCATCAACATCGGTGCCGTCGCGGTAGGCGATGTCTACCAGGTCACCGCTCCTTTGGTGGTCTTCAACGGCGAGATCGAACTGAAGCCCGTGGTGCAGGGCGCCCTGGTGGAGAATCCGCTGGGCGACACCGTGCCCGTGATCTCCAATGTGACGGCCTCCAACTGGGTGCCCACGGCCTCGACGCCCGTCGTGGTGTCGGCGAGCATCACCGACAACATCGGCGTCAGCACGGCCACCCTGTGGTACCGCGACAGCGACGGCGTCACGCCGGGCAGCTGGACCAGCGTGCCGATGAGCAACACCGGCGGCAGCACGTACTCCGGCACCATTCCGGCCGGGCACGCGCAGAGCCAGGTGGACTTCTACCTGCAGGCAACCGACACGGCCGCGCAGCCCGCGACCCTGCCCGGCAACGCGCCGACCGGTTTCTACAGCATGGCGGTCGGCTTCACGTCGATCTACGCGATGCAGACGGTGCACCCGGACAGCGTTTCGCAGGCGAACAAATTCCTGAACAAGTTCCTGAACGTCACGGGCGTGGTCACCGCGGCCGGCCCGGCGCAGCTCGGCGCCGGCAGCAAGCTGATCGTGCAGGAGCTGGCGAAGAACCCCGCCACCGACAGCTATGCCTTCGGCGGCGTGCTGGTCTACGAGAGCAGCGCCAAGTACCCGTACTACCAGGGTGACGTGGTCGAGGTCGGCGGGCACGGCGAAGAGTACTTCGGCCTGACCGAGATGATCCCGCACAACGGCGACGCCATCAACCTGGTCAGCTTCGGCCACGCTCTGCCCGAGCCGGCCGTCGTCAACACGCGCATCCTGGCCGACGACATGCCGGTCAGCGACGGCAACGGCGCCTTCGGCGAGGCCTGGGAAAGCGTGTGGGTCAAGGCCATGAACGCGACCGTCATGGACACCGTCGGCCTGGCCCAGTACCGCGAGTTCATCATCTCGGACACCGGCGCCCGCGCCGACAGCGTGATGGTGGACACCTACGCGGCCCTGGCCTACACGCCGACCATCGGCAACGTGGTCACGGTCACGTCGTTCATGGACTACGAGTTCGGCACGTTCAAGATGCGGCCGATCGATGACTCGTACGTCGTCCTCGGCGGCTACATCTCGGGTGTGGACAACAACGTCCCGACCATCGAGAAGGCCGGCGGTTTCCGTTCGGTGCATCCGAACCCGTTCAACCCGTCCACCAGCATCAAGTTCGTCGTCAATCGCAACGAACTGGTGCAGCTGAACGTGTACAACATCCGCGGCGAGAAGGTCCGGACCCTGATCCAGGACAGCCTGCCCGCCAACGAGTACACGATGATGTGGGACGGCACCGATGACGCCGGCCAGGGCGTGGCGAGCGGTTCGTACTTCGCTCGTCTGCGCATCGGCAAGGAAGTCATGCAGGTCCGTCAGATGCAGCTGGTGAAGTAGAGTTTCCCCGAGGTTCGGCCTCGGGCCGGACTCCTTAGCGCAAGACCTCCCTGTCGGCTTCGGCCGGCAGGGAGGTTTTCGTAGGCGGCGGGGCGACGGCGGTCAGAACGGCAGACCCAGCGCCCGGCACTGCCAGGCCATGAACGGAGCCCCGTCGCGGCACAGCGCTGCGAACGCTTCCAGGAACCCGGTGCCCGTCACCTGCCGCACCGTCAGCGGCGCGAACGCGGTGTAGTCCTTCAGGCGCAGGACATCCGCCAGCGGATGGGCCGGATCGTAGCCGCGCGGCACGCGCGTCAGCTCGTCGCCCGAAACGGTGAACGCCGCCGTGAAGCGCTTGCCCCCTACCGCGCGTCGCCAGGCCGCGGGGTCGGCGACGACCGCCTCGCGCAGCCGCGCCAGCGTCGGATTGTCCGGATGCCACAGCCCCAGCCCGACGAACGAGCCGCCCGGTTCCAGATGCAGGTAGAATCCGGGCGTGTGCGCGTCCTTGCCCATCTCGTGGCGGAAATGCAGCCCGATGTGCGTCTTGTAGGGGGACTTGTCCTTCGCGAAGCGGACATCGCGGTGGATGCGGAACAACGAGCCGCCCTGCGGCCGCGGGTCGGCGCGGAAGTGCGGGCTGATCTTCACCAGATGCGGCCCGAAGTCGACGATGAACGCCAGGGCCGGCCCGCGCACCGCCGTTTCGTAGCGCGGGCGCTGCTCCTCGAACCAGGCGCGGTCGTTGTTCGCCGCGAGGTCGCGAAGAAACGCGAACAGGGCGGGGTCGAAGTGGCGGGTGGGCATGGTCGGCGCTCCCGAACGGTCGGTGATTGTTCCGGATTCCGGTTCCCGGACCGCTGGAAACTTGTCCGGCCAGCGTTGAGCCGGCATGATACCACGCGAACGTCGGGAACCGCCAAGCCGACATGACGTTGTCTCCTGTTGGCGTACTCCGCCATGCGCGCTGAACTCCGCGGCCCTGCCGCGATCCGGAGGTTTCCATGTCCATCCGCTCCCAATTCCGCTGCGTGTCGATAGCGGCCGGCCTGTCCCTGCTGGCGAACGGCGTCATGGCCGCACCCGGGCCGGAGCCCGAACCCGCGGCCGCCGCGTCGGCGACCGCCGTCCCGACCGGCGTTCCCGCCCCCGCCCATCCCGATTTTTCCGGCGACTGGCGCCTAGACCCGAAGGCGAGTGACGATCCGACCAAGGTCCCCGGCGGCGACCGCCGCGGGCAGGGCGGGCAGGGCAGCCCCGGCGGGCGTGGCGGTCGCGGCCAGGGCGGCGGCCGCGGACCGGCCGCGGACCCGAATTCCGGCCGTATGCCGGGCGAGAACTTCGACGGCTCGGACGGTCCCGAACGCGAACGCGACGAGGCCATGGGACGCCAGTCGGCGCGTGAATTCGGCCAGTTGGAGATCTTCCACGCCGGCGACGAGTTCAACCTGACCGACGGCATGCAGATCTCCAGGATGCTGCGGATCGGCGGCCAGCCGACCGAGGTCTTCACCCCCCGCGGCACCGTGAAAGCCGCCGCCGCCTGGGATGGCGGCGCGCTGGTGGTCACCGAGAGCGACCCGCAGGGCCAGGTCCGGCGCACGCGCCAGTTCCTGCTGAGCAACGACGGCGGCACCCTGACCGTCAGGGAGATCCGGCACGGACCCGGCAAGGACGGCGACCACGCCCTGACCATGGTCTACCGCCGGCAGACCGATCCGGGCAAACCCTGAGATTCAGCCCGAAAGTCCCGATTCAGCGCCCGGATTCAAGTTTTGGCGGTTCCGGTCGATCTTCAGAAGTGGCGAAACTCGGTCCGGCCGACCATATTGGTCGGGTTCGGACCGGCAGGATCGGGATGGCCGCCCACGGGTTGGCGCGCCCGGTCGGCGGCTCCATTCCCGAAAGGAAACGCGACGTGAGCGTTGACGGATTGATCAACATTTCGGCCAGTGCGAACCAGGCCTTCGGGACGTTCGACTGGACCGAGCACGCCGGCAAGGGTGTGCGCCTGTTCGTGCAGGGCTTTGGCTGAGGCGGCCCCAGCATTGGCATGGCTCTGGATGAGCCTAAGGCTGACGACGCGGTCGTCGATTCCAACGGTGTGAAATTCATGCTCGACGCCCAGACCACGGACGTCCTGCAGCAGAGCGGTGGCCTGACCATCGACTTCGTCGACGAGAACCACCGGCGCGGCTACATGCTCAAGCTCGGCGCCCCCGGCGGCAAGGACTGCAGTTCGGGCGGGTGCAGCGGCTGCGGTTGATCGGCGGGACCGCTCGCGCGGGAATGACGATGCCGCATTGACGACGCAGCAATGACGATGCAGCAATGACGACGAGTCACGGGGAGCTTCGCACAGAGGCTCCCCGTTCTCCTTCGTGCCGACGAACTTGCGCCGGCGCAAGTATTCCGAAATCGCCACGATATTTCATCTATCGCCTTCCGGAACCCCGACGTCAGGGCCCCACATCCCCATCCATCAACGCCGCGCACCGCGCTCCCCCTCGCCCCGCGCCGCCCCATCGCGTAAGATGGCCCGGCAGGGACGCCATCGGCCGCGTCACCTCCGACGGTATCAAGCGACCCCGACGCAGGAAGACCAGGAAGGCGACGCACGCATGCGCACGATCCGATGGGGCATCCTCGGTCCCGGCCACATCTCCCGCAAATTCGCCACGGCCCTGCGCGAGGCCGAAGGCGCCGAGCTGGCCGCCGTCGGCTCGCGCGACGCCGCGCGGGCGGCCGCTTTCGCCGCCGCATTCGGCCTTCCGCCCGCGCGTGCGCACGCGAGCTACGAAGCCCTGGCCGCCGACCCGACGGTCGACGCGGTCTACATCGGCACACCCCACACCGGCCACGAAGAGCACACGCTGCTCTGCCTGGCGCACGGCAAGCACGTGCTGTGCGAGAAGCCGCTGGCCATCAACGCCGCGCAGGCCGAACGCATGGTGGCCGCCGCGCGCGCGGCCGGCCTGGTCCTGATGGAAGCGATGTGGACGCGGTTCCTGCCGTCGATCGTCCGCGTGCGCGAACTGATCGCGGACGGACACATCGGTGAAGTGCGCCTGGTCACCGCCGACTTCGGCTTCCGCGCCTCGTTCGACGCCGAAAGCCGCCTGTTCGCGCCGGAGCTGGGCGGCGGCGCGCTGCTGGACCTGGGCATCTACCCGCTGACGCTGGCTTCGATGCTCTGCGGCGCACCCGTGGCCATCCAGGCGACGGCCAACCTGGGCACGACCGGGGTCGACGAGGAGACGGCGATCATCCTGCGCCACGCGCGCGGCGAACTGGCGGTGCTGGCCGCCTCGCTGCGCGCCGACACGCCGCGCGAGGCGAACATCATCGGCACCGGCGGCCGCCTCCGGATCCTGTTCCCCTGGTGGGCCGGAACGCGCATCGCGCTGCGGGAAGGCAGAGCTGAAGAGCAGATCTTCGACCTGCCGGCCCGCGGCGGCGGCTACACGCACGAGGCCGAGGCGTTCATGGACCTGATCCGCGACGGGAAAGCGGAAACACCGGTCATGCCGCTGGACGAGAGCCTGTCCATCATGCGCACGATGGACGCCATCCGCGCGCAGTGCGG
>JAIFKS010000139.1:35333-36560 GCA_020049465.1 bacterium
TCAGTCGGCCGAGGCATCCGCTTCGAAGGGCTCCGGAACGACCGCCTGCTCGAGGCTGTAGCTCTTGAGCTTCCGGTAGAGCGTCGCCGAACCGATGCCCAGTTCCTTGGCCGTGCGCGCCTGGTTGCCTCCGTTCAGGTCCAGCACGGCCAGGATGTAGTCCTTCTCGACGTCCGCGAGCGCCCTGACCGGGCCGTCCACCGTCGGTTTCGGGACGGCCCGCCGAACCTCTTCCGGCAGGTCGTCGAAATCCAGGAGTTGCGCGCGACCGAGCGCGACGGCCCGTTCCATGGCATTCTCCAGTTCGCGCACGTTGCCCGGCCAGTCGTACCGCAGGAGCTGGTCCGCCGCCCGCGGCGACAGCCCGGAAACCTGGCTGCGGAACCGTTCCGCGGCCTTGGCCAGGAGCACCCGGGCCAGCGGCAAAATGTCCTCGCGCCGGGAGCGCAGCGGCGGCATGTGCAACTGGACGACGTTCAGCCGGTAGTACAGGTCCATGCGGAAACGACCCGAGGCGATGTCCGCCTGCAACTCGCGATTCGTGGCGGCGATCACGCGCACGTTGACGGGACGGCTCCTGTTCTCGCCGACGCGACGAACCTCGCGCTCCTGGAGGACCCGCAGCAGCTTCACCTGCATGCCCGGCGAAACGTCACCCACTTCGTCCAGCAGCAGGGTGCCGCCGTTGGCCTCCTCGAACAGTCCCACCCGCGCCTGGGCGGCGCCGGTGAAGGAGCCGCGCGCGTGGCCGAAGAGTTCGCTCTCGAGCAGGGTCTCGGTGATCGCCCCGCAGTTGACGGCGATGAACGGACCCGCGGCCCGCGCCGACTCTTCGTGGATGAGATGCGAGATCACTTCCTTGCCGGTCCACCCGGCGCATGGGTTCGCTGCGGATGATCATCCCGTGCGGATCCTCCACCGCCGGTTCCACGCGGGCGAGCGTGCGCGTCCGCATGTGGAGCTTCCGCTCGGCCTCCTTGAGATTTTCCGTGATCAGGTGGAGCGAGGGCTCAAGCCAGTCCTTGAGATTCTCGACGTGGAAGAAGCGCAGTTCCGCGGCGCGGGCATCGCCCCACTCCTCGCGCGTGCGGTCCAGGAGATGGCAGGCGGCGTCGCCGCACCCGATGCAATGCTCTTCCAGGACATAGATCTCCTTGCCCACCGCCCGGCTCAGGTAGCCGCTGGTCAATCCGCAGATGGTCCAGCACACCGAGGATTCGCTGCGCC
>JAIFKS010000107.1 GCA_020049465.1 bacterium
CTGCGCTTCGCGCTGGACCGCGCGGGGGATGCGGCGCTGACGGTCTACGATGTACAGGGTCGGCTGGTGAGGTCGTTCCCGGCCGCCGCCTATGAGGCGGGCGTGCAGTCGGTGACCTGGGATGGGCGCGACATGATGGGACGGCCGGCGGCGTCGGGCGTGTACCAGGTGGTGTTGAGCGCCCGGGTGGAGGGGCGGTTGGTGAGGGAGACGCGGTCGGTGGTTTTGGTGGAGTAGGGGGCCCGTGGCGTAGGGCGCCCCTGCTGGTGGGGGGCGACCCATTGGGGATGGCTGGGGCCCTGTGTGGCGCGCGCTGCACACGGTATACAATTTATTTAATATATATATTTTACTTGCGGTTGTTTGATGTTTTCGCTATCTTATCGCCATTGCTCCAGCGCCGTTTTCCTCCCGGAAAAGCGAGCCTATATGACGAGCTTCACGCTGCCCGATTTCACGGCTGGGCTGCCCGCCGACCAGGTCGACGCCTCCCTGCGCCAAGCCCTGGCCGCCTGCGACCGCGCCCAGGAGTGCGCCGTTCTGTGGTTTGCCGAGGTGCAGCGGCGGGGGCTGCACCGCGCGTTGGGGCATGCCAGCCTGCAGCTGTACGCCACGGTCGGGCTGGGTTTCACGGACAACCGCTACTGGCTGTTCAAGCGATTGGCCGATGACCTGGAGCGGCTTCCGGTCCTGCGCGAGGCGGTGGCGTCCGGGGAGATCGGCTGGACCAAGGCCCGGCAGGTGGCAAGGGTGGCGACCGTGGAGACCCAGGCCGCCTGGGTCGCGAAGGCGGTTACGACGGGGCGGCGTGAGTTGGAGTTGCAGGTTCGGCAGGCGCGGCGGCCGGTCGCGCAGCTGCCCCTCGTTGAGGCGCCGTCGCTACCTGTCGCCGACCCGCCGGTCACGATCAGCCTGCGCGCCGATGGGGTCCAGTTGGCTCGGTTCGAAGCCCTGGTCGAGAAGGCGCACAAGTTGGGCCTGGCCCCGAACGGTGCGGATCGGATGGATCTGATGCTGGCCGCGCTCGAGTCTTTCGTCGAGTCACCGGTGGGTGCGAAAGCGCCCCGTGGCGCCGCCGTTCAGATCGTTGTCCAGCAATGCCCCGACTGCGCCGCGGCCACGGCCGTGACCAACAGCGGGGAACGCCGACTTGCGCCGGCGCAAGTCGAAGCGCTGGCCTGTGACGCGCGGGTTTCACGAGCCGGCAAACCGAACCGCGCCACCATCAAACCCTCGGTGCGCGCGGCCGTGCTGGCGCGGGACCGCCACCGCTGTGCTGCGCCGGGGTGTCGGTCGACGCACTTCCTTGAAGTCCATCATGTGAAGCCGCGGCAACAGGGAGGATCGAACCGGGCCGAGAATCTGATCACGCTGTGCAGCCGGTGCCATGGGTTCGTGCATGAACGGGGCGGGGCACTTGCGCCGGCGCAAGTCGAGGGAGCTGCGATCGCCGGATTGAAATAACGGAAAGCCGCACGATCCACCAGAGCCGAAAGAGCGGAAGAGCCCGACCCGGCCCAGGGCATCGGTGGCGGACCAACGGGCGCGACATTTCCGGAAGCAGGCGTCGTGACAGCCGGGATCATCTGCAGCAGGTTCCAGCAAAACTACCGGCCGAGGAGAATCCCCGCACTCGCGAAGGCTGTTTTTACTTTGCGCGAGCGGTCACTGCCGTCGTTCCGTTGCCGACCGACAGGACAAATGGTTTCGCCAAACCGGAAGGGCGCCTCGAATCCACCTTCAATAGCGATTCCATCACGGCCCAGCATTCCCGTCGAATCTCCAGGGTCCGGGTTTGCCAATCGAAGGTCACGATGTCCCTGCCGGCGATCACCGGCGATTCCGCCAACTCAAGCTCATCCAGCTCAACGCCCGGTTGAAATACCTCGGATGCTGTTTTGTCCCTCACCAGGCGTATCGTCACTTCCGCCGCCGCCGCTGCGTGGTTCCACGCGGACACCACGAACAAGCCAATAGCCAGAAAGCAGGCGATGCGTCTCATGCAGGCCCTGTTCCCGCGTTGTCGGCCGTCCAGCGTTCAGCGAGCGCCCCATCTCGCGGTGCAACCCCCGCCGTGCTATCCTGTTCCCAACAGGCGTGCACAAGAGCCGCACCAGCCGGCGCCAGCCGGCCTGGCACACGGCAAACGGGGCGGAGGTCACCCTCCGCCCCGTGCGTCTCACCCAACCGAATATTCCTAGCCGCAGGACCGGGTCTCCGGCAGGCCCACCTTCCGCAGCAGCGCGATCATCGGGCACCACTTCGTGAACGCAGACTGCAGCAGGTTCAGGCCGACGAACGCCGTGAACAGGTACCAGTACGGGCTCACGAACCAGCCCAGCGCGACCGAGATCAGGATGAAGGTGCCGGCGATGGCGCGCAGCGACTCGTTGATGGTCATGTCTACTCTCCTTTTTCCAGCGACGGATGTGCGTGCGCGGCGCGTTGCCGCAGCAGCAGGTAGTACAGCAGGGGGATGACGACCAGCGTCAGCGCGGTCGCGACGATGACGCCGAAGATCAGGGACACGGCCAGGCCCTGGAAGATCGGGTCCAGCACGATGACCAGGCCGCCGACGACCAGGGCTGCAGCCGTCAGGACGATGGGACGGAAGCGGACCGCGCCCGCGCGCAGCACGGCGTCTTCCAGCGAGGCGCCGCCGGCCAGTTCCAGGTCGATGAAGTCGACCAGCAGGATCGAGTTGCGCACGATGATGCCCGACAGGGCGATGAACCCGATCATCGAGGTGGCCGTGAAGAACATTCCCGTCATCCAGTGGCCGGGCAGGATGCCGATCAGCGTCAGCGGGATCGGCGCCATGATGACCAGCGGCGTCAGGAAGCTCTTGAACCAGGCCACCACCAGCACGTAGACCAGCAGCATGACCACGCCGAAAGCGATGCCCATGTCGCGGAACACTTCATAGGTGATCTGCCACTCGCCGTCCCACTTCATGACCAGGCGGTCTTCCGAGGTGGGCTGCGCCGAGTAGAGCTGCTCGACCTCGTAGCCTTCGGGGATCTTCAACTCGGCGATGCGCTTCTTCATGTCCAGGATGCCGTAGATCGGGCTCTCGGTGGCGCCGGCCACCTCGGCCGTCACGTACGTCACGCGGCGCAGGTTCTTGTGGTAGATGTTGGCCGTTTCGGTCGTTTCCTGGATGGTCACCAGGCTCGACAGCGGCACCATGCGGCCCTCGGGCGACGGCAGCGACACGCCCTCGAGCTGCGCCAGGCTGGCGCGGCCGGCACGGTCCGTGCGCAGCATGATGGGCACCACGGTGCGGCCGTGCTCGGTGTGCAGCAGGCCCGCCTCGGCGCCGGCGCCGGCCATCCGCAGTTCGAAGGCGATCATCTCCGGGCTGATGCCCGCCAGGGCCGCCTTCTCGCGGTCGACCGCGAACACCAGCTTGGGCTGGGGCGCCTCGACGAACCAGTCCACGTCGACGATGCCGGGCGTCGTCTCGAACACCTCGCGCACCTGCTTCGCCACTTCGAGCTGGCGCTGCGGGTCGGGGCCGTAGATCTCGGCCACCATCGTCGACAGCACGGGCGGGCCAGGCGGCACTTCGGCCACCTTGATGTTCGCGTCGTGCAGCGCGGCGATGGGCACCAGCAGGTCGCGCACCTTCTTGGACAGGGCGTGGCTCTGCTCCTTGCGGTCGTGCTTGCCGACCAGGTTGACCTGGATGTCGGCCACGTTCGCGCCCTGGCGCAGGAAGTAGTGCCGCACCAGGCCGTTGAAGTTGATCGGACCCGAAGTGCCCACGTAGATCTGGGTGTCGGTCACCTCGGGCATGGTCCGCACGGCCGCGGCCAGCGCCTTGGCCGCCGCCGCCGTGCTCTCGAGGGTGGTGCCCTCGGGCATGTCGACGATGACCTGGAACTCGCTCTTGTTGTCGTACGGGAGCATCTTCACGCGCACCGCGCGCACGAACATCAGGCTGACCGAGGCGGCCAGCAGCAGCACGACCGACAGCAGGGCGATGTTGCGCCGCCTCGAATCGCCGATCAGCGGCCGCATGATCCCCGTGTACATCTTCTCGATGCGCAGGTCGGCCGCCGAAGGTCCTTCCGGCCCGCCGTGGCCGTGGCCGGCGCTGGCCTTGCGACCCAGGATCCGCAGCGTGATCCACGGCGTGACCACGAAGGCCACCACCAGCGAGAACAGCATCGCCCACGAGGCGTTGACCGGGATGGGCCGCATGTAGGGGCCCATCAGCCCGCCGACGAAGGCCAGCGGCAGCAGCGAGGCGATGACCGTGAACGTGGCCAGGATGGTGGGGTTGCCCACCTCGTCGGTGGCCATCACGGCGGCCAGTTTGCGGTCGGCGTGGCCCATCTTGAAATGGCGGTGGATGTTCTCGACCACCACGATGGCGTCGTCGACCAGGATGCCGATGGCGAACACCAGGGCGAACAGCGTCACGCGGTTGAGCGTGTAACCCATGGCCGTGCTCGCGGCCAGGGTCAGGGCCAGGGTGACGGGCACCGCGACGGCCACGACCAGCGCCTCGCGCTTGCCCAGGGCGAACAGCATCAGCAGCACGACCGCGGCCGTGGCGATCAGCACGTGGAAGATCAGCTCGTTCGACTTCTCCTGCGCCGTTTCGCCGTAGTTGCGCGTGAAGGTCACGTGCACGTCGGCCGGCAGCAGGGTGGTCTCCATCTTGTGCAGCCGCTCCTCGATGGTCTTCGCCAGCAGCACGGCGTTGCTGCCGGGCTTCTTGGAGATGGCCAGGGTGATGGCGGGGGCATCGACGGGCATGCCGTCGATGTGCTTGTGCACCGCCTGCGGGCCGGCGCCGAACAGGACGTAGGTCTGCCGCTCGGCGGCGCCGTCGGTGATGTCGGCCACGTCGCCCAGCCGTACCGGGCGGCCTTCACGCACGCCGACCACGACCGCGCGCACATCGTCGGCGGTGCGCAGCGCGGCTTCGGCCGACAGCAGCACTTCCTCGTTGCCGGTCGTCAGCGAGCCGGCGGGCAGGCTCCAGTTGGTCTGCTTGAGCGCCTGCGCCACCTGCAGGGCGCTGAGCCCGGTCGCGTTCAGGCGGCCGGCGTCCAGGCGCACGGTCAGTTCGCGGCGTTCGCCGCCGATGACCGCCACCTCGGAGATGTTCTCGATCTTCTTGATCTCCAGGGCCAGCTCGTCCGCAACCTTGCGCAGCGAGTGGCTGTCCTGGGTTTCGCTCCAGACCGTCAGCGCGACGATCGGCACGTCGTCGATGCCCTTGGGGGTCACCACGGCCGGGCCGGCGCCGGTCGGGATCACGCCGGGGTTCGCCATCAGCTTGGTGTGCAGCTTGACGGCGCTCTCCTCGGGATCCTGCCCGACCTTGAAGCGCACGATGGCCATCGCGTAGCTGGGGCCCGACGTCGTGTACACGAAGTCGACGCCCGGGATCTCCCAGAGCAGCTTTTCCAAAGGCGCCGCGACGCGCTCTTCCACCTCGCGGGCGGTGGCGCCGGGGAACGGCACCATGACGTCGATCATCGGCACCTGGATCTGGGGCTCTTCCTCGCGGGGTGTCATGGCCACCGCGAAGATGCCCATGGCCAGGGCGGCCAGCACCAGGAGCGGCGTCAGTTTGCTGTCGATGAAGGCCTGCGCCACCTTGCCGGCGAAGCCCGGGCCCCGCTGCGCATAGCGGGGGTCGAGGTTCTGATCGTCACTCACGGCTGCACCTCGAGGACGGAGCCTTCGACGAGGGTTGCGGGCGGCATCACGACGACGCGGTCGCCGGCCTTCAGGCCGGACAGCACCTCGAGCGTGTCGCCGGTCTGGCTGTCGGCCATTTCGACCAGCCGGAACACCGCGCGGCCGCCTTCGGCGACGAACACGCCGGTCATGCCGCCGCGGCGCACCAGCGAAGCGCGGGGGACACTGAGAGCCTGACGCTGCCCGACGGTGAACCTGGCGCGCGCGAACAGGCCCGAGCGGAGCTCCGCGTCCTGCGGCAGGTCGATTTTGACCAGCTGGGTGCGGGTCGCGGTGTCGACGGCGGGCACCACTTCGGCCACGGTGCCGGTCCAGGTGCGGCCGGCCAGCGACGGCACGCTGACCTCGACCTGGCCGCCGGTCTGCGCGGCGTGGGCCTGCGTCTCGGACAGCGACACGTGCAGGGTCAGGCGGCTGGCGTCCTCGACACGCATGAGCGGACGGCCGGGAGCGGCCAGATCGCCGATCTCGACCATGCGGTCCACGACCTGCCCGTCGAACGGCGCCGGGATGCGCGCGTAGTTGCGGTAGCTGCTGGCCGTGGCCACGGCCGCTTCGGCCTGGCGCACGGCGCCCAGCGCGGTCTCGTGCGCGAAACGCGCCTGGTCCAGTTCCAGCTGCGAAGCGGCGCCGCGTTCCTTCAGCTGCTCGAAGCGCTGCAGGTTCGAGGCCGCCAGGGCCGATGCGGCCTTGGCCTGCGCCAAGGCGCCTTCAGCCTGGCCGATGTTGCCGGCCACTTCACGGTCGTCCAGCACGATCAGCACTTCGCCGCGGCGGACCGACTGGCCGGCCGTCTTGCGGATCTCGATGACCGTGCCCATGACCTTCGCGGCCAGCACGGCATCACTGGCGCCGTGCAGCGAGCCGGCAGCTTCGATGATGTCGGACACGGGCGAGGCCTGGACGGCCACCGCGCGCACGGACACCGGCGCACCGGCGGCCTTTTCGGCCTGGTGCCCGCCCTGGCAGCCGGCGGCCGCCAGCAGGGCGAACAGGATCAACAGTGGCGAACGGCGCAGGGCGCGCAGGGCGCGGGTGCGGTTCATCGCGAGACCTCCGGGACAGGGGGAAGACCAACGGCAAAATCAAACGTGCGGCTGGCGCGCTGCAGATCGAAGCCGGCGTTCAACTCGCGCACGCGCGCGTCGTCGAGCATCGTCTCGGCGTCCAGCAGATCGGTGATGCGGGCAACGCCCTGCTCAAAGCGTGATTCGAGGATGGACAGCGCCTTCTCGGCCTGTGCGACCCCGCCGCGGGCCACGCCCAGGCGGGCTTCGGCTTCCCGCACCTGCAGCCAGGCCTGGCGCACTTCGAACTCGACCTGCTGGTCGTGCGCGCGCTGCGCCTGCTGCGCCGCGACGTGTCCGGACCGGGCGCCGCTGACGCGCGCGCGCGTCTGGCCCCAGTTCCACAGGTTCCAGCGGGCCATGGCCATGACCGTGAAGCTGTCGCCGTCGTCACCGAACGGATTGTCGGCGTTCAGCGCATACTTGCCCATCAGCACGACTTCGGGCAGGTACTCGCCCCTGGCGCGGTTGACGCCCAGCCGCGCCGCGTCGACCTGCGCGGCCACGGCCTTGACGTCGTTGCGGCGCGCGCGGGCGGCGGTCAGCGCGTCAGGCAGGGCGCTGGTGGCGGGCTCGATGGCGGCCACCTGCGCGTCCAGTTCGTAGTCGGCGTTCTGGTCGATGCCCATCACGCGGAACAGGCCGGCGCGGGCCAGCCGCGCGCCGTTCTCGACGCTGATCAGCTTCTCTTCCATGCGCGAGAGCTGCACGCGGGCCTGCAGCAGATCCGATTCCACCATCATGCCGGCGTCGAAGAAGGCCTGCGCCTGGTCGACGTGCTTGGCCGTGGTGTCGCGGGCTCTGGTCGCCAACTCGACCGCGCGCCGCGCCAGCACGGCGTCGGTGTAGGCCGAGGCGGTCGCCAGGGCGATCGCTTCGCGCGTGTGGTCGCTGACGGCGGTGGCGGCCTGCGCCATGCGATCGGCCTGGCCGATGCCCGCCATCACGCGCCCGCCGGTGAAGATCGGCCAGGCCGCTTCGAACTCGGTGGCGTAGTTGTTCAGCGGCTCGGGATTGTTCGGGTCGCTCGTGGTGAACGCGGGGAAATTGAAGCGCTCCTGCATCAACTGCAGACCGAAGGCGTCGGCCGGCGAGTCGGTGCGCAGCGCGATCTCGCGCACCTGCAGATGCGGCAGCCGCATGGCGCCCGCTTCGCGCCGGCCGGCGGCGGCCTGTTCCTGCTGCGCCTGCGCCTGCAGCACCATGGGGCTGTTCTGCAGCGCCATGGAGACGGCCGACGGCAGCGTCAGCTTTTCCGCGGCCGAGGCGCCGGAGGCCAGCATCAGCGCGCAACCGAGGGCCAGGGGTACCGTGATCCTCATGGACGAACCTTTCGTCGAGGAAGCCGTGGGGGAGCCTTGCGCTCTCTGCCCGTTCAGACCATACTTATTTTATGGCCTATTGACCATATGAACATAATAGAATATATTATACTTTGTCGGGAGCGTCAAGGGCAACTGAAGGGAAATGCGCCATGGCTGGCAAGGTGTTGAACGATAAAACGTTAGAGTTGATCGCGGAGCGGTTCCGGCTGCTGGGTGATCCGGTGCGTCTGCGCCTGCTGCAAACTCTGGAGGCTGGCGAAATGTCGGTGGCCGACCTGGTGTCCTCCACGGGAGCGGCCCAGGCCAGCGTTTCGAAGCACCTGCAGCTGCTGTTGCGCGGCGGACTGGTCCAGCGGCGCCGGCAGGGCATGTTCGTCCACTACTCCGTGGCCGACGACCGCGTGTTCGAACTCTGCGATGTCGTCTGCGGGAGCCTGACCGCATACCTGTCGCGTGAACTGGAGCATCTCGGCGGCCGCGCCGATGCCGACGGCGAAAGTGCGCCCGACGGAGGCGGCACCGTCAACTGATCCGGTCGCCGGTGGCGCCGGCGCCGGCATCGTGCTTGAATGGTCGCGTCGCCATCGCCAGCCGCCGGGAGTCGCCGCGTGCCCACCGCTCTCCGTGAAGTCGCCACGCTCTTCCTCCGCCTCGGTGCGACCGCTTTCGGCGGGCCGGCCGCGCACATCGCCCTGATGCACGACGATGTCGTGCGCCGCCGTCGCTGGCTGACCGACGCCGAGTTCCTGGACCTGATCGGCCTGGTCAACCTCATCCCCGGCCCTAACTCCACCGAGATGGCGATCCACGTCGGCAAACGGCGCGCGGGCTGGCGAGGCTTCGCCGTGGCCGGACTGGCTTTCGTGCTGCCGGCGGTCGCCATCGTGCTGGCGCTGGCCTGGGCCTACGTGGAATACGGCGCCACTCCGCAGGTGGCCGGGGTGCTGGCGGGGATCAAGCCGGTGGTCATCGCGCTGATCGCGCAGGCGCTGTGGTCGCTGGGGCCCCGGGCGGTGAAAGGACCGGCGACCGCGGTGATCGGGCTGGCCGCGCTGGCCCTGGGCCTGGCGGGCGTGAACGAGATCCTGCTGCTGTTCGGCGGCGGCGTGCTGCTGATGGCCGCGCGCGGCTTGAAGCCGGCTCCCGGGTTGAGCGGCGCGGTCCTGGGACTGCCCGCGTTCGGCGCCGCCACCGGTCTGGTGGCGGCCGCGGCGCCGTTCAGCCTGACGACCCTGTTCCTGACCTTCCTGAAGATCGGCGCCGTGATGTACGGCAGCGGCTATGTGCTGCTGGCCTTCCTGCGCGCGGACCTGGTCACGCGCCTGGGCTGGCTGACCGACCCGCAGCTGCTGGACGCGGTCGCCATCGGCCAGGTCACGCCCGGTCCATTGTTCACCAGCGCCACCTTCATCGGCTATCTGCTGGGCGGGCTGCCCGGGGCGCTGCTCGCCACGCTGGGCATCTTCCTGCCGTCGTTCATCTTCGTCGCCCTGAGCGGCCCTTTGCTGCGGCGTCTGCGCGGTTCGCCGGTGATGGGATCGTTCCTGGACGGCGTCAACGTGTCGGCGCTGGCCCTGATGGCCGTGGTGGCGTGGCGGCTGGGGCGCGGGTCGCTGGTGGATGTCCCCACCGCCGTGATCGGCGTGATCGCCCTGGTCCTGTTGACCCGGACGAAGATCGCTTCCTTGTGGCTGATCGGCGGCGGCGCCGCGTTCGGGCTGCTGAGGACCATCGTCGGCTGAAATTAAGGAACCTGAGGCGACGCCCGGCCCGAGCGGTTAGACTCGCGGCATGGACACGCGGCGCCCCTTCCATCTGCTGGTCAAGCCCACCGGAGCGGTCTGCAACCTGGACTGCTCCTACTGCTTCTTCCTGTCCAAGGAGCAGCTGTACCCGGGCAGCGATTTCCGCATGGACGACGCGCTGCTCGACCGGTACCTGCGGCAGCTTCTGGAGGCCCACCCCGGACCCGAGGTCGCCGTGGCCTGGCAGGGCGGCGAGCCCACGTTGCGTGGGCTCGACTTCTTCCGCCGTTCGGTCGAACTGGTGGAGCGGTATCGCCGGCCGGGGCAGGATATCCAGTATACGATCCAGACGAACGGCACCCGCATCGATGACGCCTGGGCCGCCTTCTTCAAGGAGCACCGCTTTCTGGTGGGCTTGAGCGTCGACGGTCCCCGCGACCTGCACGACCGGCACCGGCACACCAAGGGCGGCGCCGGCACCTTCGATCAGGTGATGGCCGGCTACGCGCACCTGGTGCGCCACGGCGTCGACGTCAACATCCTGTGCACGGTACACAGCGACAACGCCGACGAACCCCTGCGCAGCTACCGCTTCTTCCGCGACGAACTGGGGGCGCGCCATCTGCAGTTCATCCCGGTCGTCGAGCGGGCCACCGCCGCGACCGTCGAGGGCGCCGCCGCGGGCTGGGGCGAAGGCCGCGCCGCCACCCGGCCCCTCTATGTGCAGCAGGGTGATCAAGCCGCGGGCAGATCGGTGGACCCCGCGCAGTACGGCCGCTTCCTGATCGCCATCTTCGACGAGTGGGTGCGGCGTGACGTGGGCACGGTTTTCGTGCAGGCGTTCGACGTGGCGCTGGGCAACCGCGTCGGACAGTTCGCGCTGTGCGTGCACGCGCCGACCTGCGGCGATGCGCTGGTCCTGGAACACAACGGCGACGTGTACAGTTGCGACCACTATGTGGAGCCCGACCATCGGCTGGGCAATATCACGCAGTCGCCGCTGGCCGAACTGGTGGCGCTGCCGCGGCAGCGCGCGTTCGGGCAGGCCAAGCGCGACACCCTGCCCGCCCACTGCCGCGAGTGCGACGTGCTGGAGCTGTGCCACGGCGGCTGTCCCAAGGACCGCTTCGACACGACGCCCGCCGGCGATCCCGGTCTGAACCATCTCTGCGAGGGCTACCGCGCGTTCTTCCGCCATCTTGGTCCAGCGCTCGACTTCATGGCCGGCGAACTGCGGGCCGGCCGTCCGCCGGCGGGCGTGATGGAGGAAACCGCGCGCCGCGACGCGGCGCTGCGCGAGGCCGTGGCGAGAACCGGCCGCAATGAATCGTGCCCGTGCGGCAGCGGCCGAAAAACCAAACACTGCCACGGTGCGGCCTGAGGGCGGACGTTGTGGCGTGGGGCCTTCTCTGCTATCGTGTCGCCCGGACAATCATCCCTTTCAGCGACAAGGAGCGACGCGACATGAAGAGGATCTTTCTTTGCCTGCTGGCCGTGATGGTGGCCGGTGTCGGAACCGCCCAGGCCGAAACGGCATGGGGTCTGCGCGGGGGCGCCACCTTCGAACCCGATCAGATCCACCTGGGCGTGCACATGAACGGCGGCGAGCTGTTCAATGACGGCTGGTTCATCCCGAATGTGGAAGTCGGCTTCGGCGATGATCTCACGTTGATCGCCATCAATCCCGAACTCGTCTACAAGTTCAACCGGCGCACGAGCTCCGACTGGGGCTTCTATATCGGCGCCGGACTGGGCCTGAACATCTACTCGTGGGACAACGACCGCTTCGGCGACGACGACTCGGAAGCCAAGCTGGGCATCAACATCCTGGGCGGCATGAGCCGGAAGCTGTCGGCCGGGAACGACTTCTTCCTGGAACTGAAGCTGGGCGCGGCCGATTCGCCGGACGCCAAGGTGACCGCCGGGTTCACCTTCTACTAGTCCGTGGCCGCTGCCGGCTGATCTCGGGGGCGCCCTGCGGCGCCCCCGCTTTCGAGTGAACCGCTCTTGACTCCAGGGGGACCCGTGGCGCGCGTGCTGGGAATTCTCGATACCGCCTCAGCCCGCCGGCTGGCCCGGCCCCTGACCGTGCTTGCGGCGCTGCTCTACGCGGCGACGATGGTGCTGCCGTTCGTGCACGGCACCGTCCGCATGCTCTTTAGCTTCTCGCGGTCGTTGACGCTGCTGCAGTTCATGCGGCACATGTCCGAGAAGCAATCGCCGCCGGTGGTGGTGCTGGTGGGCGTGGTCGTGGTGGCGCTGCCGGTCATGCTGCTTCTGGCTGCCCTGTTCGCGGCCTGGGCGCCGTGGCGCAAGCTGCCGGCCGGTCTGCGCGCGTCCATGATCTGGCTGCGCTGGCGCGGATGGATCGTCGCCGCACTGGGGATCACCTTCATGCTCGGCCTGCGCGCCGCGGCCAGCGCCACCGGCGGGCCGCAGTTGCGTCTGCTGCCGGGCGGCTGGTGCTTCTGCGTGGCGCTGACCGTGGCGGCGCTGGCCCTGACGGTGGCCGCTCCGGCCAGGGACACGGCTTCAGGGCGCGCGGCGCCGCTCTTCTGATTTCAGATGGAGGCGTGCACGGCCGGAGCCAGCGGCGCCGGTGCAGGCGCGAGGGGCAGGTCCAGCCGGAAACTGAAGCAGGAGCCGGCGCCGGGTCGGCTGTCGACGGTCAGTTCGCCGCCCATCATTTCGACCAGCCGCCGGGAGATGTGCAGCCCCAGTCCGGTGCCGCCGTAGCGGCGCGTGTGCGAGCCGTCGACCTGCTGGAAGGCCTCGAAGATCAGGTCCTGCTTGTCGGGCGCGATGCCGATGCCGGTGTCGCTGACGCGGAATTCGACCGCCTGCCGCTCGCCGGTTGCGCCGTCCACGCGCACGGCCAGTCCCACCGAACCCTGCCCGGTGAACTTCAGCGCGTTGCCCAGCAGATTGACCAGCACCTGGCGCAGGCGCGACGGATCGCCGTGCAGCGAGGCGGCCAGCGCCGGATCGATGTCCCAGGTCAGCTCAAGTCCCTGTTTCCGTGCGGCGGCCAGGAACGAGCGGCGGATGTTCTCCAGTTCGGCGCGCGGATCGAACGCGGTCAGATCGAGCCTCATGTCGCCGGCCTCGAGGCCGGACACGTCCATGATGTCGTTGATGACGGTCAGCAGCGCGCGCCCCGATTCCAGGGCGAGGTCCAGCAGCTCGCGCGGCTCGTCGTCCAGGGGCGAGCCCAGCGCCAGCTCGGTCATTCCCAGCACGCCGTTGAGCGGGGTGCGGATCTCGTGCGACATGTTCGCCAGGAACTGGCTCTTGGCGCGGCTGGCCGCTTCGGCCGCGTCGAGCGCCTGCACCAGATCGGTCTCGACC
>JAIFKS010000108.1 GCA_020049465.1 bacterium
GCTGTCGAAGCCGGCGGTGCGCAGGGTTTCGGTGGCCCAGATGACGGCTCTGGCCATCGCGGGGCTGCCGGCCGGTCGCGTGCCGACCAGGTCGCACAGATCGGCCAACGTGCGCCACGCGAAGCTGTCCGCGCCGGGCACGGCCTCGCCGGCGCGCGCGGTATTCCCCGGCGACAAGACCAGCATGAACAGCGGAAGGACGAGTTTCCCGAACGGACGCAGGCGGGCGAGCGGACTC
Organism: bacterium; assembly: GCA_020049465.1. Classification (GTDB taxonomy): domain Bacteria; phylum Krumholzibacteriota; class Krumholzibacteriia; order LZORAL124-64-63; family LZORAL124-64-63; genus CAINDZ01. The sequence continues at coordinate 239 of JAIFKS010000108.1, forward strand.
CGGATCATCGGGGATCTCCTTCGCAAGGCCGGGAAAACGACTGCGGCCGCCCAGTTCGGCGGCCGCCGTCACGCGACGATAACATCACAGGCCCCGGCTGTCACCGGGGTGGCGCCGGACCGGGGTCAGCCTTCCAGTTTGCGGAAGACCTTGTCGATCCGCCGCACGGCCATGTTCAGTTCGGACTTGGTGATGTTCAGGGGCGGCGCCAGCCGGATGACCGTCTCGTGGGTCTCCTTGCAGAGCATGCCTTCCTTCATCAGCGCTTCGCAGTAGGGGCGCGCCTTGCGGTCCAGCACGATGCCGATCCACAGGCCGCGTCCGCGCACCTGCTTGATGCACTTGTATTTCATCTCCTGCAGCTTGCCCATGAACCAGGGACCGAGCGCGGCGCTGTTCTCGACCAGTTCCTCTTCGACCAGCACCTTCATCGCCTCGCGTGCGACGGCCATGCCCAGCGGGTTGCCGCCGAACGTCGAACCGTGGTCGCCGGGCTGGAACACGCCCATCACTTCCTCGCTGCTGAGGAACGCCGACACGGGATAGAAACCGCCGCTCAGCGCCTTGCCGACGATGACGGCGTCCGGGCGCGCGATCTCGTGCTCGTAGGCGAACAGCTTGCCGGTGCGGCCGAGGCCCGACTGGATCTCGTCGCAGATCAGCAGCACGTTGTTGTCGTGGCAGATCTGCGCGGCCTTCTTCAGGAAGCCCGCGGGCGGCAGCTTGATGCCGGCCTCGCCCTGGATCGGCTCGACCAGGAACGCGGCGGTGTTCGGTGTGATGGCTTCGGCCAGCGCCTTCGCGTCGCCGTAGGGGATGATCCTGAACCCGGGCGTGAACGGGCCGAACCCGTCGCGATACTGGTCTTCCGTCGAGAAGCTGACGATGGTCACCGTGCGCCCGTGGAAGTTGTCGGCGCAGACGATGATCTCGGCCTGGTCCTTCGCGATGCCCTTGACCTTCTCGCCCCATTTGCGTGCGGCTTTCAGCGCGGTCTCGACCGCTTCGGCGCCCGAGTTCATCGGCAGCACCTTCGCAAATCCGGTCAGCGCGCAGATCTCTTCGCAGAAGTGCGGCAGCTGGTCGTTGCGGAAGGCGCGGCTGGTCAGCGTCACCTTCGCCGCCTGCTTCTTCAGGGCCTTCACCAGGCGCGGATGGCAGTGGCCCTGGTTGACGGCGCTGTAGGCCGCCAGGAAGTCCATGTAGCGCTTGCCCTCGACATCCTCGACCCACACGCCCTCGGCACTGCGGATGACGATGTCCAGCGGATGGTAGTTGTGCGCTCCGTACTGGTCTTCGATGGCGATCAACTTGTCGGTCTTCAAGGTGTTACCCTCCGGTAGAAAACCTGGACGCTGCCGCGCGCCGGTGACGAAAATACCCCGGCAAAATAGCCTTCGGCGCGCCGCATTTCCACTTCCGGGATGCATCCGGACGCCGCGAAATAAAAGCCGTCGTCCGTGCGTTTTTTTACTTTACAAAGAAAAGTACTTCAGTTATTAAAGCATAGTGCCAGGCCGAATGACCCCCGCTTCGGGATGGATCCCGGGTACGGGGCGGCCACGGCGCAAACGACCGGACGAGGGCGCGCGGGCCAGGCCCGCCGCGACCACCGCCGGTCCGGTTCAACGGTTCGGCCAGCCGGGTCCTGACGGAGCGGGGACCCCCGCAAGGGGACGGAGAAGGATCTCCGAGCGGCAAGAGGGGCGGATCCCTGGTCCTGGGTGCCAGCCGCCCCTCGCCGGCCGACCGCCGCGCACGGAAGCGCGACGGGTCCGACCCGGATGGTCATGTCCGCCACGGCGGACGCCATCGTTGAACCCGCTGCAGGAACTGGCAGGGCGGCCACTCCTGGATTTCAGGGACCGGCCCGGACCGACAACCGGGAACACACCGGCCGGTCCCTGGACAGCGCGCCCGCGACCGGCAGCGACGCCGCACGGATGCGGCGAGCCGGCCAGCGGCTTTGACACCCGGCAGGGAGGCCGGCCGTCATGGCGCGAGGCAAAGGTTCCGGACCGGCCCGGCCGGGCCCGGCGCCGCTCTCGCCGTTGATCCATGGTCGGGTCAGGCTTCTGCTCCTGTCCCGGCTCGTCGCCATGCCCACCGCCCACGCCTTCACCGAACTCAAATCGGCGCTGCGATTGTCCGACGGCGTGTTGTCCGTCAACCTCACCAAGCTGGAGGAGGGCGGGCTGGTGAGCGTCGAGAAGACGTTCGAAGGGAAGCGGCCGCGCACGCTGGTGCGGGTGACCGATGAGGGGCTGGCGCAGTACCGGCGGTATGTGGCCGAATTGAGGACGGTCATTTCCGGGCTGTAGGCGCCGGCGCAAGTGCGCCCCTTGATCCGGATCAATCGTCGGGGAACAGATCCGGCACGTAGTTCTGCTCCTGCCGCGGCGGCCGCCGGTATCCCTGCGCCTTCTGGCGCGGCGGCAGGCGGATCGGCTCGGGTGTCAGGTCCTGGTACGGGATCAGGCTGAGCAGGTGCGAGATGCAGTTCAGGCGCGCACGCTTCTTGTTGTCGGCGTCGACCACGTGCCAGGGCGCCTGCTTGATGTCGGTGTGCGCGAACATCGCATCCTTGGCGCGGCTGTATTCCACCCAGTGCGATCGCGACTTGAGGTCCATCGGGCTCAGCTTCCAGCGCTTTGTCGGGTCGTGGATGCGGGCCTCGAAACGGCGTTCCTGTTCGTCGTCGCTGACCGAGAACCAGTACTTCACCAGCTGAATGCCCGACCGCACGAGCATGCGCTCGAACTCGGGGCAGGTCCGCAGGAATTCCTCGTATTCGGTATCGCTGCAGAAGCCCATCACGCGCTCGACGCCGGCGCGGTTGTACCAGCTGCGGTCGAACAGGACGATCTCGCCGGCCGCCGGCAGGTGCGCGACATAGCGCTGGAAGTACCACTGCGTGCGCTCACGTTCGCTGGGCACACTCAGCGCCGCCACGCGCACGAAGCGCGGATTCAGCGGCTCGGTGATGCGCTTGATGGCGCCGCCCTTGCCGGCGGCATCGCGCCCCTCGAAGATCACGACCACGCGGTGCCCCGAGGCGCGCACCCATTCCTGCATCTTGACCAGTTCGATGTGGAGCCGGGGCAGCTCGCGCTTGTAGACCTTGTCCGCGAGCGGGCGCACCGGCCGCGCGACTTCCGGAGCTTCGAGCAATGTCGTCATGGAGCTTCTTTCCCCCCGCACCGCCGACACCAACCGCGCCGGGGCTGCGGCATGGGCGAATGCCAGCGCACGGTTCCCCGGACGCAAACGTGTGGCAAGGCGCATGCCTGTCGGCCGGCAGTATATTGAAAACAACAATCAATAAATATATATCTGGTGTTTATATTTGTCTTTTCGTGTGATTCCGTGGTATGATGACGGACGTTCGTGGAGAGCTCGCGCCCAGGTGCGCCGCCCGCATCCGCGCAAGGCCCTGACCGCATCGTCTGATGCCTGAAAGCCGAGGCACCCGTGTTCGCATTTCAAGGACGCCTGCCGGTCACCCGCGCCAACCTGTCCCGGTCGGCGGGAACCGCGCTGCTGGCGCTGTCCCTGCTCGTGCTCGCGCCGATGGCGGCGACCGCGGCCCAGCGATACGCCTATTCCGTCGACGTCGCGGTCGGGGCAACTCCGCGCGTGAACCTGCCGGTCGAAGCCCCGGTGGACCTGACCGCGTTCCTGGCCGGCATCGCCGGCACGTTGGATCCGGGTGCGTTCCAGGTCGTGGAGATCGACTCCAATGGTGTGCTCGTCGATACCGCGGTGCCCTTCCAGTTCGACGCCGCCCCTGGTTTCGATCCTGCCACGAACGCGATGGGCGATCTGGTCTTCGTCGTGAACGACACGACCCCGGGCCTCGGTGCGCGCCACTACCGTGTGCTCTTCGACGTTGTCGGCGCGTGCGCCGACTGCCCGCCGCCGCCCGCACCGACAGCGCCGACGACCATCGACAGCCTGCAGTACGAGGGGCAGCTGACCTATCTGGTGGCGACCGCGCGCGCCGACTACTACTACCACGTCGAAGGCGGAGGGCTGGCCGCCATCATCGACGACGACGGCCAGGACTGGCTCGGCTTCCACGCCGAGCCGGGCAGCGGCGAACGCGGCGAGTACCGCGGCATCCCCAACATGGACGTGAGCGTTCCCGGCATCAGCACCGGCACTTTCCACGCCGGCGACCACGCCGCCACGACGACGCTGGTCAACCATGGACCGCTGAAGGTCACCGTGCGCTCGGTCTACGACAATCCGCTCTACCGGTGGAGCCTGCTCTGGGAGTTCTATCCGGACTACGTCCGCATGACCGTCGAGGAAGCCGGTCCCGACAACAGCGGCAACTACTGGGTTCTCTACGAGGGGACGCCCGGCGGCTCGCTCGATACCGGCGACATCGTGGTTCGTTCGGACGGCTTCATCGGCAGCGCCGCCTACAACTCCGACCAGTGGGAGACCGTCCTGGCGGACCCGCAGTGGCTGTACTACCGCGACACCACCGGTCCGCGCTACCTGTTTCTGAGCGATGACAACGGCGACAACTATCCCGACGCACACCGCAGCATGGGCATCATCGACGGCGGGCCGAACTCGGGCATGGTGGTCTTCGGCTTCGGGCGCGTGGCCGACGCGGACCCCGAGCCTCTGCGGGCGCGCATGTACGGCGCCGACCGGTCGTTCACGTTCGGTCTCGGCGAAAATGACCTGACGGCGGCCGCCGACATCGCCGGTTCGACGCTGCCGGTGACGGTCACGGTCGGCACGCCGACCGGCCCGGCGAGCGGCGTCGGCGACCTGCGGTCTCGTGGCGCCGTGCTGAACCGAAACCACCCCAATCCGTTCAACCCGGCCACGACGATCAGCTTCACGCTTGCCGAGAGCGGTCCGGTGAACCTGTCGGTCTACAATGTGGCCGGCCGTCTCGTGCGCACGCTGGTGGACGCCGATCTCGAGCCGGGGCATCACGCCGCCATCTGGGACGGGCAGGACCGGAGTGGGCGTCTGGCAGCATCCGGGACCTACCTGTACCGGCTCACGACGGGCGGCAAGGTGCTGGCGGGCAAGATGACGTTGGTCGAATAGGGTTGTGCCGCCAGGATTGTGTCCGGCCGCGCCAGACGAAGGCGCGGCCGGCTCTCTTTCCGCCCGATCACACCGCGTCTTTCAACTCGCGCCGCCGCTCCACCGCCAGAGAACCCGCGTGCTGACCGCCTTTCGGCCGGCGTCGGGCTGCCCCGAGCCTTCTCCCGCCGACCCTTCATATTGACCGCCGGGATCCGGGATGCCACACTCGCGGCGTGCCGGACGTGCCATGGCGGATCCCGGGCACGGCTTCCCGTCACCTGAATTCCGCTGCCGCCAGGTCCGTCCATTCTTCAGGAGCCCATGCATGACGGCGAGGCTGCTTGCTCTCGTACTGCTGGCCGGCGCCGCCCTGGCCCCGACGAGCGCCCACGCCTACGTCGATCCCGGTGCCGGCAGCCTGGTCATCCAGGGCATCATCGCGGCGGTCGTCGGTGTCGGTGTGACCCTCCGGCTGTACTGGAGCCGGATCCGCAAGCGGCTCACCGGCAAGACGTCCCGGGACGACGAGTCCGATGCCGAGTCGTGACAGCCGTCTGGCCTCCTCGTTTCGCGACCCGGGCGGCTTTCTGTTCACGCACGAGGGGCGGCTTCACCGTCAGGTGAATCGCTGCTGCGCGGATGACTATCGCCAGCTCCGTGATTCCGGTCTTCTCGCTGAACTCGTGGAGAAGGGGCTGCTGGTCGCGCACCGCGAGGTGTCGCTGGACCTGGCCGCGGATGCCGATGCGTTCGCCGTCATCGAGCCGGAGCCCATCCCGTTCGTCAGCTATCCGTACGAGTGGTGTTTCACGCAGTTGAAGGACGCGGCGCTGGCCACGCTGCGGATCCAGTCCCTGGCTCTGCGCAAGGGCATGGTCCTGAAGGACGCCTCGGCGTACAACATCCAGTTCCGGCGGGGGCAGCCCGTCCTGATCGATACGCTCTCGTTCACGGCGTATCGCGACGGCGAACCCTGGCTTGCCTACCGGCAGTTCTGCCAGCACTTCCTGGCCCCGCTGGCGCTCATGGCGCAACGCGACATCAGGCTGGGTGCGCTCCTGCGCGAGCACATCGACGGCGTGCCCCTGGACCTTGCCGCCCGCCTGCTGCCGTGGCGGTCGCGGCTGCAGCCGCTGCTGTTCATGCATCTGCACGCCCATGCCGCGAGCCAGCGCAGGCACGCCGACCGGCGGGGCTCCGGCCGCAAGGTCAGGGTGTCGCGGCGTTCGCTGGAAGGGATCGTCGACAGCCTGCGCCGGGCTGTCCAGGGATTGCGCTGGCGCCCGGCCGGCACGGCCTGGGGCGACTACTACAGCGCGACGAACTACACCGACGCCTCGCTGGAGCACAAGAGCACCCTGGTCGATTCCTTCCTGGCCGACACCGGCGCCGGCATCGTCTGGGACCTGGGCGCCAACAACGGCTTCTTCAGCCGGTCGGCAGCCGGGCAGGGCCGCCTGGTCGTTGCCGCCGACATGGATCCGGCGGCCGTCGAACGCAACTGGCTGGACTGCCGGCAGGGCAGGCAGCCGTTGATGCTGCCTCTGCTGATGGACCTCACGAACCCCAGTCCGGCGCTGGGCTGGGCCCATGCGGAGCGCCTTTCGCTGCTTCAGCGCGGTCCCGCCGGGACGGTCATGGCGCTGGCGCTCGTGCATCACCTGGCCATCGGCAACAACGTGCCTCTGGATGTGCTCGCGCGCTTCCTGGCCGCTGCCGGCGCGCACCTCATCATCGAATTTGTCCCCAAGTCCGATTCCCAGGTTCGCCGGCTGCTGTCCACGCGCGACGATATCTTTCCGCACTACGACCTTGCGGGCTTTCGCGAGAGCTTCCTGACCTGTTTCGAGATCGTGAGGGAAGAGTCCGTCGCCGGTACCGAACGGACACTCTTCCTCATGCGCCGTCGGAACACAGCCTGACGGAAGGCCACGGTGAACGCTCCCATGAAGCCGGACCAGCAGTCGCCAGCCGAAATCAGGCGCCGGGAATGGCTGTCCCTGGCCGCCGCGACCGTGGCCCTGCTCGTCACGGGTTTCCTCGCCGCGCCGGCCACCGTGTTCCTCTTCAATGCCGGCGAAGTGACCACGTCGCTGCCGGACGTGATCAAGTGGTCCTGGCCCGTCCAGGCCGGCGTGCTCGCGGTGGTGGCGCTGCTCGGAGTCGTCGGCAGGGCGGGCGGTCGCAGGTTTCTGGCCGCGCTGCTGCTGGCCCTGGCCGCCTTGTTGTACCTGCAGGGCAACGTCCTGGTCCGCAGCTACGGCAAGTTCGACGGCAGCGACCTCGACTGGGCGCGCCATGGAGCGGGCGGCGCGCTGGAGGCAGCCGTCTGGCTGGGAGTCCTGATCGCGGCTGCCGCTTTCCGCGGACGCGTGTGGAGGTACGCGCCGAGCCTGGCCGTGGTGATCGTCCTGCTCAACGGGATGACGATCGGGGGCCACCTGTTGTCGGGTCGCACGTTTGTCCACGCCACCGCTTCGGGACTCGACGACGGGTTCGCCGGCTTCTCGCGCGACCGGAACGTGCTCATCGTGGTGATGGATGCCTTCGCCTCGCCGGTTTTCGAACAGATGCTTGCCGACGACCCGGCCTGGCGCGGCCGTCTGGACGGCTTCACCTGGTACCGCGATGCGCTCGCCGTGTATCCCACGACGCTGCCCTCGATCCCCGCCATCCTGTCGGGCCGCACCACGGACAACGCGCGCCCGGTGAAGGCCTTCCTTCGCGAGAGCCTCTCGCGCGGTTCATTGCCGGTGGTGCTGCAGGAGCAGGGCATCGCCACCACTGTCATCACCGAACCCATCTACGGCGAGTACTTCGAGGGAGTGCCTTTCGCGGCGACGGTCTCGTTCCTGGACAGCGTGCCGCAGAACCGGCACCGGCGCGATGCGCTGCTGATCTGGAACGTGGCGCTGTTCCGTTACGTGCCGCACTACCTGAAGATGCGCGTCTACGCCGACCATCGCTGGCTCCTGCAGGATGGTGCCACGGCCGTTTCCGCAGCCGGCGGGTCGATGTCGTCGTACTCCACGGCGGAGTCCCTCCGCGCGCCGTCGCCCAACCAGGCCGCAGGCCGGATCCTGCAGGGGCGCCTGCTCGAGACCGCGACGGCCGCGAGCCGTCGGCCCACGTTCAAGTTCGTCCACTTCTTCACCACCCACATGCCGTATTTCCTCGACGCCGAATGCGTGCAGCTCACGCAGGAGCGCCACGCGGAGCTGACCGATCCGCAGGCCGTCGTGGCGCAGAGCACCTGTGCCCTGAACCAGTTCCTGGCGCTCGTCGACCGGCTGTCCGAACTGGAAGTCCTCGACAACACGCTCGTGATCCTGACCGGCGACCACGGCAGCCACCTTGAGCTGATACCCGGCGCCCGGGAAGCGGCGCTGGCGGCGGGAAGGCCGTCACCGACCAGAGTGCTGCCGCTGCTGCTGGTCAAGCCGATCGGCGCGAGCGGAGCGTTGAAGGTATCGGAGGCCCCGGTGAGCCTGACGGACATCGCCACGACCGTCGCGAAGGCGATGGGTGTCGCCGCCGCGTTCCCCGGACGTCCGCTGGACGAAGTGCCCGAAACGGAGCCCCGTACGAGGACCTGCTACGACTACACCTGGCTGCACGACTACTGGTGGGAGGAATACCTGCCTCCCATGACGGAATACCTGGTGACCGGCGCGGTCCGGGACCCGGCCGCCTGGAGCCCGGGGCGGGCGTTGCCCACCGGTCCGGCCTCGGCCGCCGTCGCGGACAGCAGCGTGGTCAGGTAGCCTGCCGGGCGGCGCCGCTCCGGGTGGTCACCAACGGTACAGGGCGTTGACAAATCGACAGCGCGTATAATCAAATCCGGACATTTCGTCACCGTAAAATATAGAATATCATTGTCATAAATTTTAACCGAATGTGCTTCAACTGCTTAACAATAATGTTAGACCTTGTGGTTGTATACAGAAAAAGCGTACATATCTTGCTCCGTGTGCGCATCCCGCCCCAGGGTCGGCGGGTCCCCACACGGAGGTTGTTCCCCGATGCGTACTGTCGCCCCATCCCGATTCAGCCTGCCGCGGCGCATCCGCCGCACTGCCGCGATCGCCATGCTCATCGCAGGAGCGTTCCAGACCGACCCGGCCATGGCTGCCGTCGTGAGGACCGTCCACTGGAACGCCAGTCCGCTCCAGGGAACGCAGGGGGAGCCGCTGCCGCCGGCCACCAGCTACGAGATCTGGATCACCGAAACCGGCAGAGCGGAGGCTCTGGCGGCCACGGTCGCGGATACGGCGTACACGTTGATGGCCGAACCCGGCGTCACCTACATCCTGCGTGTGCGGGGCGTCAGTGCGCTGGGTCTGAAATCGCCTTTCAGTGCCTATTCCGAGCCCTTCCAGGCCTTGGTGACATCCAGCACGCCGTCCATGCTCACAGCCGGCTTCGGCCCCGCCCGGCCCAATCCGTTCAACGCGCGCACGACCATCGCCTACCTGGTCCCCTCGGATCTGCCCGCGACAGCTCCGCTGGACATGCAGGTCTTCGATCTGCGCGGCCACCGCGTCCGCAACTTCGATCTGGACCGCAGTCCTGGTTCGCACGAGGTGAACTGGAACGGTCAGGACGACCGCGGCCGGTCGGTGCCGGCCGGCGTCTATCTGGCGCGGTATGTCTGCGGTTCCTTCCAGGCCAGTGTGAAATTGACTCTGGTGGCCTGACCGAGCGATGTCGGAAGCGCGCAGAAGGCAATGGCCGGCGCAAGGTCCGTCGCCACAAGTGGCTGCAAAAAAGCGGTTTGAATCACAGCCGGGTCTCCTGGAATGATGGTTGCACCGGCGGCGCCCGTGCCGCGCGGCTTCGCCGTTCCTATGTTGTCGGCCAGGAGGTTCCCATGAAACGGATTTTGGCTTCCGCTGTGCTCATCCTCGTTCTGGGCGGCGTCGACGCCCGAGCTGGTCTGGACGTCCGGTTCGGCGCCGAGGTTCCGGTCGGCGACGATGCGGATCTGTACTTCTCGATCTCGTCCCGGTACTTCGACCGCGACCAGCGCGTGGTCGAGGACTGGGGTCGGCGCTGCTTCCGCGATCCGGACGATCTGGCGGTGGCGCTGTTCCTGAGCCGTCACTGCGATCAGGATCCGGAGTATTTCTTCAGCCTGCGCCAGCAGGGCGTGGGCTGGTTCGAGATCTCGAACCGCTGCCGCGTGCCGGTCGACGTCTACTTCATGCCGCTCGACCGCGACCCCGGTCCGCCCTATGGCAAAGCCTACGGGCACTGGAAAAAGCACCGGCACGATCGCAAATACGCCATGCGTCTCGACGACGCGGACATCCGCAACCTGGTCGCTGTCCGCATGGCCCACGAGTACTACGGTGTATCGGTCGAAGAGGCGATGCGGTGGCGGTCGTCGGGGCACGACGTGCGCAGGGTGATGGCGGGTGAGTACCGCAAGCGCCACGCCGAGCAGGGCAACCGTGGAAAAGGCGGCGACGATCGCGGCCGGGATGACCGGGACGACGATGGCCGCAGCGACGACAAGGACCGCAAGGGTCACAAGGAACACAAAGGCGACAAGGACAAAGGTGGCCACGACGACAACGGCAGAAGCGGCAAGGACAAATAGGTCGTGACCGCGGGAGCCGGCCGCGAACCGGCTCCCGTGGCGGGCATCGCCACCCCATTTGGGACCTCTTAGATCCTGTATGGATAGAAGAACAGATATTTGATTTTTCCTGCTTCCATGATAGAATTGCACGATCCAGTTCTCTGGCCATCCCAGCCTTGGCGCGCGGCAGTTCCTTGGGGAGCACGCTGCCGGTGCGAGGCGATCCCCGTGCGCGAGGTCTGTTGCATGAAGAATCTTCTCGCCCGTCTGTCCGTGGTGCTCGTGATCCTGATGGTTCTGGCGCCCGTGGTCCGGGCCGACGTCCTGATCTCCGAACTCTGCGACCCTCGCCTGAACTACCTGACCGACCGGTACATCGAGATCTACAATTCGGGCGCCGTCGCCGTGGATCTGACGGGTTGGCAGCTGATCGCCGTGGGCAACGGCGTCGACATCTTCACCTGGAATCTTTCCGGTTCCATCGCCCCGGGAGAAGCCCTGGTCGCGGGCGATCTGACCACGATCACCGCCTTCCCGGTCGATTTCCCGGCGGAAGCCTGGTCGGCCAGCCTGACCACCTGGAACGGCAACGTCAACGACGGCGCGAAGCTGAAGAACGCTTCCGCGGTGGTGGTCGAGAGTCTGGTCGTCCCGTCGACGAACTTCGAGAACAAGACCATGGTGCGCAATCCGGACGTCACCGCGCCCAGTCTCTCGTTTAACCTGGCCCAGTGGACGTCGACGGCCGTCGATCTGGCCACCGACGCCACGCCCGGCGTGCACAATCCCGTCGTTTCGCAGGGTCCGGTGCTGGGCGTGATCGCCACGGTGCCGGCCTCGCCGCTGCCCGGCCAGACGGTCGACGTGCAGGCGACGGTGACCGACGGCGCGGCGACCATCACGGCCGTGACCCTGAACTGGGGGACCGTCTCCGGGTCGCTGACCAACGCCATCGCGATGAGCGATGCCGGCGGCGGCATCTACGCCACGGCCACGGCGATCCCCGCGCAGCTGGCCGGCGCCACGGTCTACTACACGATCACCGCCGACAACGACATCCCGGCGCAGACCGTCTCGGCGGAACTGAGCTACAGCCTGCCGACCGTGGTCACCGTGCAGGCCATCCAGGGTGTGGGCACCGTCTCGCCGCTGCTGGGCCAGACCGTGGTCACGAACGGGGTGGTCACCGCGGGCTTCGGCACGACGTTCGTGATCCAGGACGGCACCGGCGCGCGCAGCGGCCTGTGGGTCGAGGGCGCGGCCGCGCCGGCCGTGGGCTCGCTGGTCGAAGTGCGCGGCGTGGTGCAGGAGAACGACGCGAACACGACGCTCGGCAGCGTGCAGATCAACTCCGTGACGGCCGGCAGCGCGCCGTCCGCCACCGTCCTGACGACCGGAATCGCCATTGCCGAGGACTGGGAAGGCGTGCTCGTGCAGGTCGTCAACGCGTCCTGCACGATGAGCGACGCAACCACGCCGCGGTGGGAAGTCAGCAACTCCGGCGGCGCGATCGCCGTGGACGATCTGGGCCTGGCGCCCGCGCTGGTGCTGGGAACGCGCTACACGATCACCGGTCCGGTCAGCGGCCGGACCGCGGCGGCGGGCCTCGTGCCGCGCAGCGGTGCGGACATCGTCTTCGTCGGCGACACGGCCGTGCCCCTGGTGCTGGCCGTCGTGCCGTCGGGGACGACCGGCCTGCAGCTCACGTTCTCCGAAGCCGTGTCGGCGGTGACGGCGGGCAATCCCGCCTTCTATGCCCTGTCGGGCAGCGCGGTGACGGCCGCGACGCCGCTGCCCGGCGATCCGGAAGTCGTCACGCTGACGGTGACGACCATGGCCAACGGCACCCTGACCCTGACCATCAACGGGGTCGCGGATCTGTACGGAAACGTCATGAGCGGCGTCGATGTGCCGTTCGCGTTCTACGGCGGCAACATCCCGGCGGGCTACTACGCGTCGGCCGAGGGGCTGCTCGGCGAGACGCTGCGCGGCGCCCTGCACAACATCATCGACGGGCACAGTTCCATCAGCTACACGGGCCTGTGGACGGCCTACTACACGACCGACGACAAGCCCAACGGCAAGGTCTGGGACATGTATTCCGACGTTCCGGACGGGACGCCGCCCTACGAGTACGACTTCACCGACCACCCCGGCTCGGCGGGTGCGGAAGGTACCGGCTTCAACCGTGAGCACTCGTGGCCGGCAAGCTGGTTCGGCGACGTGTCGCCCATGAACACCGACGTGTTCATGGTTCATGGTCGTCCCGACGGACAACGAGGTGAACAACCGGCGCAGCAACTACCCGTACGGTGAAGTGGGTGCGGCCACCTGGACGTCGCTCAACGGAAGCAAACTCGGCCCGTGCGTCTACCCCGGGTACACCGGCACGGTCTTCGAGCCCATCGACGCCTACAAGGGCGACTTCGCCCGCGCCTACTTCTACATGAGCACGCGCTACTTCGGCGAGGACGGAAGCTGGCCGGGCAGCCCCATGACCGACGGCTCGCAGCTGCTGCCCTGGGCCGAAGCCCTGCTGCTGGAGTGGAGTGCGGCCGATCCGGTCAGCACGAAGGAGATCGACCGCAACGAGGCGGTCTACGCCATCCAGGGCAACCGGAACCCGTACATCGACCGGCCGGACTTCGTGGTGAAGGTCTTCCAGCCGGAACTGAGCGCGGCGCCGCTGCCGGTGCTGCCCGATGCGGTGGTGCTGCATCAGAACGTGCCCAACCCGTTCAACCCGTCGACGGTGATCCGCTACGATCTGGCGAGTCCGTCCCGGGTCGAACTGCAGATCTACGACCTGGCGGGGCACCTGGTGCAGACGCTGCGTTCCGGCGACGAAGCCGCCGGCCGGCACGAGGTGTCCTGGCAGGGGCGCGACGCTTCGGGCCGCTCCCTGGCCACCGGCGTGTACTTCTACCGGCTGCGCGCCGGGAATGAAGTGGAGACGCGGCGGATGGTATTGACGAAGTAGCGACGACCGGTCGCGCCGAAAGCGAAACCGGCCGCTCCGGGAACGGGGCGGCCGGTTTCATGTCCGGTGACGGCCGGCGGCGGCGAGGCGTGGGCGGTTGCCCATGGCAGCCAAGACGCCGGTGCTTTTGTTTCATGCGGCCGGGAAGAACCCGGCCGCCGGGCCCTTCGGACCCGGCGGCCGCAGCGCGAAACCGGAACAGAGCCCGGTTACTTGATCAGTACCATACGACCGGTGTCGCCGAAGGCGCCGGCGGTGAACCGGTAGAAGTAGACGCCGGAAGCAACCTTCCGACCTTCGGCATTCGTACCGTTCCATTCCGTCGAGAACGTGCCGCTGCCGTAGGCCACGTCGCTCAGCAGCGTCGTGACGAGACGGCCGTCCACGTCGTAGACGCTCAACGAAACACGACCGGCCGCGGGGAGCGCGAACTCGATCCGTGTCTGCGGATTGAACGGATTGGGGTGGTTGCGAACGCTGTAAGAGGTCGGCTTGCCGACGTCGGGAACGTCGGAGGCGCCCGTGGTCTCCGTGATCACCACGCTCTGGTTCACCGGCTGGTTCTCCAGCGTCTGCACCGCGCCGCTCGGCCACAGGATCGTCAGATCCACGCGCCGTGCGTCACCCAGGCCGAACTGCGCCACGGACGCAGCCTGGGACATGTAACTCGAGCCCGCCGAGATCTCGCGCAGCTGCGTCAGACCCGTCGCGGGATCGGTGGCCAGGATCCGGGCGCCCACGCCTTCGCGGTTGGACGTCGTGCCGTTCAGCGAGACCCGCAGCCACGACGTGGTCGTGATCAGGTCGTTCCTGAACATGTGGCTGTCCAGACCCTGCCAGTTGTGGTTCGCCACGTACAGATCCAGGTCGCCGTCGGCGTCGTAGTCGTTCCAGCCCATGCCCCAGGCCGTGATCGGCGTGGTCAGGGCCCCGCAGGTCGAATCGGCGAAACCGACGCCCCGCAGGTTGTGGAACAGCTTGTTGTCGCCGCTGTAGTTCGTGACGAACAGGTCCAGCCAGCCGTCGTTGTTGTAGTCGCCCCAGCCGCAGGACCGGCCATCGCCCTCGTCCGCGGTCACGGCGTCGGCCGAAATCGTGAACACGCCGCCGTCGTTGACGAACAGGCGGTTGGCGGTCATCCGGTTCACCAGGTACAGGTCAAGGTCGCCGTCGTTGTCGTAGTCGCCCCAGGCGACGCCCTTGCCCTTGCCCCGGTCGTCCAGCGGCGCCACGGTGACGTCCACCAGCACGCCCCGGTCGTTCCGGAACAGGTGGTTCGGACCGTCTTCGACGCTCACGTACAGGTCCGGATCCAGGTCGTTGTCGTAGTCGCCCCAGGCGCAACCGCGGCTCAGATCGGTGAACCCGGCCGCCGAGGCCACGACGGTGAACAGGCCGCCGTCGTTGTTCAGCAGCTTGTTCGGACCGGCGTAGTTCGTGACGAACAGGTCCAGGTCGCCGTCGCCGTCGTAGTCGGCCCAGGCGGCATTGTTGCCCTGGAGCGGGCAGGCCAGATCGCCGGTGGTCGCCGCCACGAGCACGCCGCCGTCGTTCCGGTACATGACGTTGGCGCCGCTCCAGTTCACGACGTACAGGTCCAGGTCGCCGTCGTTGTCGTAGTCGCCCCAGGCGGCGCCGCGGGAATCGAACGAATTTTCACCGAGCCCATGCGGAACCTCGGTGAAGTTGCCGCCGCCTTCGTTGCGCAGCAGCTTGTTCGGGCCGTTGTTCGCCAGATACAGGTCGTCGTCGCCGTCGCCGTCGAGGTCGCCCCAGGCGACGCCGTGGCCGTCCAGTTGGCTGTTGTCCAGCGGCGGGACGGTGGCGTCGTTCCACACGCAGCCCTCGTGCGGCGCCATCACGTTGATGCTCACGCTCTGGCTCGCGTATTCGGCGCCGTCGCCCAGAGCGCAGATCTCGAACTCGTGCAGGCCGGGTGCGGTGCCGGCGGGCACGGTGATCGCGATGTCGAAGGCGTAATCGTGCGGGACGTCAAGCTCCACGCCGACATACGCGGCGGGGGCGACGCTGGTCAGCCAGGACTCGTATCCGGGCGTGCAGGTCGCCAGCGTCAGGTTGTCGATCCTGGAGATGCTGGTGCCGATGATGGAGGCGATGAAATCGGCGATATTGATGCCGCCGGGAATCGTCCCGTTGTAGTTGATCTGATAGCTCGTGCCGCCGGTGATTGCGGCGTAGGCCTGCCACAGCGAGTTGAAGGATCCGCTGTGCAGCGAGAGCAGGGTGATGTCCTGGGCGTTCATCGCCGTCAGCACGGGGACGATCCCCAGGTCATCGGCGTTGTTGTCGATGTTGTCGCGCCCGGGATCGGGACCCGTGGAGACGCTGCCGCCGAGAACCGCGTTGTAGGCGCAGTCATGGGGATTGGCATCGCCCCAGACGAGCACGATGCGCCGCGCGCCGGCGCGCCAGCCGACCAGCGGATCGGTGGTCACTTCGTGCAGCACGCGCGTGTAGTTCTCCGGCCCGTCCTCACCGTATCCCAGATACAGCGCGTTGATTGCGCTCTGGACGGCGGCGGTGTCGGAGGTCAGACCCCGGTCGAGACGGTAGGGGTAATCGCCGTAGTACGAATCCCCGTAGTAGGTGCCGTATCCGCAGCCCGAGTGGTATCCCGTGTAGTCCATATGCGAGACCACGCCGAAGCGCGTGTCGGGGATCAGGGTCCGGACGGTGTTCATGATGTTGATGGCGTTGACTTTGACGTTGTTGAGCTCTTCTCCCATGCTGCCCGTCAGATCGAAGCAGATCATGACGTCGCCCTTGGCCGGGCTCACGTCGGCGGGCATGTGCAGGACCTTGTGCTCGTTGATGACGTCGCCGATCTGCGCGGCGACGACGACCAGCTGGGATGGCGTCAGCACGGCCGTGTCGGCCAGGGCCTTCGACAGTGCCGGGATCATCATTTGCAGCGGCACGGTGGCTGCAGGCAGTGGACCTTCGAATCGGTTGCTCGAATCCGCGGATGGCGTCGTGACAGTGGGATTCTGCAGTGGCTGGTCTGCAGCCTGACCGGGCGAAGCCATGAGCCCACCTTATTCACCGTACCGTCCTGAAAAAGCATGACGTGCCGCCAAGTGTGTTGTAGAAATGGGTTTACCAGAGCCCAATCAA